>NZ_JAGETK010000019.1:0-77443 GCF_017573605.1 Salmonella sp. 32070601201500089SM | reverse complement strand
CGCGGCGCAGGGGCTCGCCCTGCCAGTACACCTCGCCGCCGTCCGGGCGCGCCAGCCCGGTCAGCAGGCGCAGCAGGGTGGTTTTTCCGGCGCCGTTGCCGCCGGTGACCTGCACCCACTCCCCGGCCTCCACGGTGAACGACAGCCCGCGAAACAGCGTCCTCTCGTCCCGCTCGCAGTACAGATCTCTGGCTTCAAGCATCATTGTCATTGCGCATATTCAGGTTGATATGGCGTATAAACACCGGTCAGGCTTTCCAGGAAGGCGACGATATCGTCAATATCGTTTTGCGGCAGATCGGTGCCAACCTGGTAACGCAGCATCAGTTTTACCGCGCCATCCAGCGTCGGTACGTCGCCCCGATGGAAATAAGGCGCCGTTAACGCGACGTTGCGTAAGCCCGGGACTTTTTGCCGTAATTTATCGCGAACCTCTTTGGTGACGTTCATACGACCAATATCCGCTGCGGTAATTTCGCCAAAATTAAAGTCTCGCTTTAATCCCAATGGTTCAAAAGAGCGCCCGCCTAAAATGATACCGCCGTGACAGGTTGCACATTTATTCTCTTTAAATAATTGATAACCGTGTTTCTGTTGCGCGGTCAGCGCATTTTCATCTCCACGTAGCCATTTATCAAAGGCGGAATCCGGCGTTATCAACGTTTTTTCAAATTCGGCGATCGCATCAGTAATATTTTCCCCGGTAAATCCTTGCGGATAAACCGCCTGGAAATCTTTTTTCAGGACAGGATCTTTATCAAGCTTGCTAATAATTTCATCCCAGGATTTAGAGGCCATTTCAATAGGATTTAACGGCGGTCCGCCTGCTTGCTCCTGCAGGGTTGCAGCACGACCATCCCAAAATTGTTCGATATTGAATACGGAGTTGAATACCGTCGGCGCATTTATTGGTCCTACCGCACCGCCAACGCCAATTGAGGTTTTTCTGCCATCGACACCGCCCGCATTTAACGCGTGACAATGCGCACAGGATATTGTGCTGTCGCCGGATAAACGTTCATCATGATAAAGCCGGAAACCTAAGTCGACTTTTTTCGCATCGACGGGAATATTGCACGGAATAGGCTGAACGGGTTCATTCCGGTGCGCGGGGTCGGTATCGGCGCTGGCATAGTTGCGCTCACGCTGATCGGCTATCCAGTTCAGGATGTCAGTACGCTCTTTATCACTGACGCCCCCCGCCCAGTGCAGCGCGACATAGCGGGTTGGCGGCATAGTCTGATGTTGCATAACCCATTCAATTTTATTCAGTTCGCTTTGCGGCACCGGCGTATCCGCAATCAGGGCGGCCCGTACCGCCTCCAGGTTAAACGATTTGTAACCGAGCTGGATATCGTAATCCATTAGCTGCTTTGCCACCGGAAAAGAGGAATAAAAAGGCAATTCAGCGGAAGGCGTATGACAATAATCACATCCTTTCTCCCTGAAATAACCCAGTATTTTATTATTTTCACCCACAACCGAGGCCTGCACATCGCTTTTTTTACTGCGCTGTTTGTCGTAATACCATACATACCCGGACAAACCTAAATAACATAACAGCCCAACGGTGATAACCGTTGTCGCATAGAGGGTAATTTTTTTCATATCACTATCCTTATGGGGTATTGCGGCATGATTAATTAAATTTTATTTTTTTACTCATGAGGCCCGTCAATACTAAATACAAACCCATAGTGGATATTGATTGGTATCAATAATTACAATTGGCTAAACCTATAGATATGATAACCCCCGACTATCGTAAGATTTATTTTGCGATGCCCGTCACAGGGTTTATTCAACCGCAACAATGGATAAATCCTCTTTTCCGTCATCAAAACGAACGATAGCCAACAATAATTGACTTAACGCAGCATAAAAACCATAGGGATCATGCTTAAGGCAATTATTTGTAAATTCCGGAAGCCATTCCAGTAATGACGACAATGTTTTCTGGCGTAATTTATTCATTCTCCGTTGTTGGAACGATTCACCCAATGAAAAATGTAAATGGCTGAGTAATTCCAGATAAATCGCCAGGTGGTCGGTCGGCTCTTTAAAATCGTCGTTGACCTCCATCCCGGCTTCAAGCAATAAATGTTTAATCATGCCGGGTTCCTGCTGTGGGTATTGCGAGGCGTAGGGCAAGGCCGATTTTTTATCCGTCATCAGGAACAATCCGCAAAAATCTGCGGCCAGCTCCAGCTGCGCATCCTGGCGCAGGCTAAGCGCGGCAATTTTTTGTTCGAGTAACGCCACCGACGCCGCCAGCGCAGGCTGACGCTTTAACAGCGCCAGCCAGTCCGCGATCTCCGCGGACTGTAATTGTATTAACCCTTCATCATCCACTTCCCGGAAAAAGAGTAACGCCAGCCATGCATATACGCAGGCGTACTGTTCCTGAGCAAGCGCTGGCTGCTTAATCATGCGGATTCCCCTGCGATGCGGGTACATATTCACACTGCGCGACCATCTCGACCGGACCGTTAAACGCCGTGACGTTATCCATAGGGCCGGTATATTTTTCAATTTCCACCAGCGTCGTATGCGCGCTGGTCGCCTGCGCGAGCTGTGATGTACCGATATCCAGCGTTAATACGTTAGGGTTGCCGTACTTACATAACGCGTTGAGATCGCCGCCTTTATCAGGATCGTACCAGGCGCCTTCATGAATTCGCGCCACGCCCGGCGCATAGCGATCGGAAACTACCGCTCCCGCCAGTACCTGCCCGCGTGCATTGAATACCCGCACGATGTCACCGTTGCGGATCCCGCGCGCGCTGGCATCCTGTGGGTTAATAAAGACCGGCTCCTTGCCGCCAACGGCATATTGCTGACGCAGCGTTTCCGACTCGCACAGTTGGGAATGCAGACGGAAATCAGGGTGGACGGACTGTAAGTGCAGCGGCCAGCGCTGCGATCCCGGCCCGCCATGCGAGCGTTCGATTTTTTCGAACCACATGGGATGGCCCTGACAATCGTCGTATTGCATGTCGGCGATCGTTTTGGAGTAAATCTCGATCAAACCGCTTGGCGTGCCCAACGGCTCCAGGTCCGGATCTTCACGGAAAGCCTGATGGCGCACAAACATCTGCGGATGATCAAACTCGATGTACTCCTGTTGATTCCAGAACACCTCGAAAGTCGGTAAGTGGATACCGCGACCTTTTCCCTGCTGGCTCCCTTCCTGCCAGATGCGTTTCAGCCAGCCCATTTCATCAAGACCTTCCGTGAATGCCGCTTCACGGTTAAAGCGTCGGCAGAGATCGCGGAAAATATCAAAGTCGTTACGCGCTTCAAACTGCGGCGACACCACCTGTTTCATGGCGATAATGCCGCGGTTAGAGTGGTTGCCGAACTGATCGAGGTCGTTACGCTCAAATTGGGTGGTAGCCGGCAAAACGATATCCGCAAAGCGGCAGGTCGACGTCCACTGGTTATCAATAGCGATGACCGTTTCCAGCTTGCGCCAGCCTTCAATTATGCGGTTAATTTGTTGGTGTCGGTGGAACGGGTTGGTCCCGGCGAACACGCACATCTTCAGCGGCGGTAATTTAACCGATTTCCCGTTCCAGTTAATGATCTTGCCCGGTTCAAGAATGGCATCCATAAAACGCGCAATAGGAATGGTGCTGCTGTAGCCTTTGTAATCCGTGCTGTCGTGCACTGGCGGAACGGTCGTCGAACCGGAAAAGCCGCTTAAAATGATCCCTTTACGGCCAGGCGTCCCGGCGCCGTTGTAGTGCCAGCCAAAACCAAAGCCGCCGCCCGGTAAACCAATCTGGCCCAGCATTGCCGCCAGCACGACGACCATCCATGACCACTGTTCGCCATGCTGCATACGTTGCACGCACCAGCCAGCGATGATTTGCGTTCTGTCGCCCGCCATCTGCCGCGCCAACGCGCGGATGGTGTCGGCGTCAATACCGCACAGTTTTTCCGCCCAGGCAGCATCTTTGGGCTGTCCATCTTTCTCGCCCAGCAAATAGGGGAGGAACTGGTCAAAACCGACGCAGTAGTTATCGAGGAAATTTTTATCGTACAGTTTCTCGCTGTACAGGGTATGCGCCAGCGCCAGTTGTAACGGGACATCCGTCTGCGGGTTAATGGCGATATGTTTGACCTTATCGCGCCCCAGATAATCGTGCGTGGAGGTAACAACCGGGTCGATGCTGATAACCGAGATAGCACCACTGGCAACCTTCTCTTTTAATTGTTCATAGTACTGATAGACATCGTGATCCGGGCACCACCAGTTTGCCTGCTGGTTTTTCACCATATCAGAACCCCATAGCACAATCGTTTTACTGTTCTGTAAAACCAGAGGCCATGACGTTTGCTGCTCGTACACTTCCATTGAACCCACCACGCGCGGCAGAATCACCTGCGCCGCGCCGGTCGAATAGTCCCCTCCCGTGCTAACGCTATTGCCATGTAGCGCAATCGCGCGCGCCAGCATCCCGGAGGCGTTATGGAACATGCCGGTAGATTGCCAGCCGCTCGCCGTCAGTAACGCGCTCGGCCCGTAGGTTTTTTGCACCCGCTCCAGTTCCTGATAGAACAGATCCAGCGCTTCATCCCAGGAGACGCGCACAAAACGATTATCGCCGCGCTGCGAGGTGTCGCTTTGATGACCTTTGCGCATCCAGTCGACGCGCACCATCGGATAGCGAATACGCGCCGCGTTGTGGACGTGATCGGGCAGGCCGGCGATCATTTTGGACGGGTATTTATCCTGTTCAAACGGTTTTGCCGCCACAAATCGACCGTCAACCACCGTGGCGCGAATCGCCCCCCAGTGAGAGCCGGTAAGGATACCCTCTTTCGTCGCGGCGCCTGGCGCAACGGCATCCGCTGCGCGGGCGCTACGGGGCGTCAGCAGTGACGGCCCCAGCATTCCTGCCACCGTCAAACCGCCAAGCTGCGCCAGAAAACGTCGACGAGAGACGTGTAGCGTGTCCTTATTTTTCATTGTTTTCTCCCTTATCGCTGTGCGGCGTGTTGGTGGTATCAGACGCATTCATCTGGAGATATTTCAACAAGGTACGTTCTTCACGCTTATCCAGACTGGTGAAACCGATCATGCCGTTGAGCGTGCCGATCCAGCCGTTAGCGTCAAAGTGCGCTTTGTCCGGCGCGCCGTGACACTGATTACAGGTGCCGTTATAGAGGGAGTCGGCATAGGCCCAAATCGGTTTAATGTCATTTACCATGTCGCCTTTTTGCATCCACGCGGTTGCCTGTAATTTGCTCCACTGAGTATTAGTCGCCGCGACAGTGGTCTCTTCCAGCGTTTTCACATGCTGTTGCACATCGCCGCGAATCGAGGCGACAAAAATACGTTTACCGGGCAGCTGCGTCAGCACGCGCTGGCGACCGTCCGTCTCCGTCCAGCCTTCGATTTGCACTTGCAGCCAGTCACCGTCCCGTTTAAGGACTTTCACTTCAGAAGCAGGTAACAGCGAACCTGCCGGTTCTTTATCGCCTTTAGCGGCGTAAATCGGCTTGATATCCAGCGAATAGAGCGTATCGCCGTCATTATGCGTACTGGCGCTGGCGCGCAGTTCATCAAACTGTTTGCGGAAACCGCTGCTCATATCCGGTAGCTGGTGGGCAATCCCTTTATGACAGTCGATGCAGGATTGATTTTCTTTCGCGGCGATTTTCATTTGCCGCGCCGCTTCCGGGTTCTGTTTCGCGTGATCCATCGCATCGTAGTTATGGCAGGAACGACAGGTCGCGGAGTTATTCTCTTTCATGCGCGCCCATTCACGCTCGGCAAGCTCGGCGCGTTTGGCTTCAAATTTTTCCGGGGTATCAATCGAGTGGGCGATAAATGTCTGGTAAAGATCGTTGCTGGCTTCCAGCTTACGTTTCACCATGCCTGGAATATCAGGGGGGATATGGCAATCGTGGCATTCCGCGCGTACGCCG
Organism: Salmonella sp. 32070601201500089SM; assembly: GCF_017573605.1. NCBI lineage: Bacteria > Pseudomonadati > Pseudomonadota > Gammaproteobacteria > Enterobacterales > Enterobacteriaceae > Salmonella > Salmonella sp. 32070601201500089SM. The sequence continues at coordinate 71,506 of NZ_JAGETK010000019.1, read as the reverse complement.
GAAGCATTCTGGAAATGTACGGACTGTTTATATTCCTGATACACCGGCTGCATACTATGGCAGCTGACGCAAAACTCTGTCGTACTGGTCAGTTTGATACCGACGTGAGGTAACACGATCAGCGCAACGCCGATCACAATCCCGACAATGACCAGCGCCAGTATCGACCAACGGGCGCTTGGCCTGAGTAGCGCTCTCCAGAGTTTTCGCATAATAGCCCCTGTAATTATATGGTTTAATGCGCAGATCTTATTCCGCAAATATGAACAGCGTCACTGGTCAGGATGAACGGGATACGGCAATATATGAACAGATATGAACAGAAAGAGACCGCGCGCAGGATGTCACATCACATTGTTATTGTTGAGGATGAACCTGTTACTCAGGCCAGATTACAGGCCTATTTTGAGCAGGAGGGGTATCGCGTTTCGGTGACCGACAGCGGCGCGGGCCTGCGTGACATCATGGAGCATGAGCACGTTTCGCTGATCCTGCTGGATATCAACCTCCCCGATGAAAACGGGTTGATGCTGACCAGGGCGCTACGCGAACGTTCCACGGTGGGCATTATTCTGGTGACGGGGCGTTGCGACCAAATCGACCGCATCGTCGGGCTGGAGATGGGCGCGGACGACTACGTCACCAAGCCGCTGGAACTGCGCGAGCTGGTAGTGCGGGTAAAAAATCTTTTGTGGCGTATCGATCTGGCCCGCCCCACGCCGCAAAATGCCAGTGAAAACTGCTATATGTTTTCCGGCTACTGCCTGAACGTGATGAATCACACGCTGGAGCACAATGGTGAAGCCATTAAGCTTACGCGCGCGGAGTACGAGCTACTGCTGGCCTTTGTGACCAACCCAGGCAAAGTGCTGCATCGCGAACGCCTGCTGCGAATGCTTTCCGCCCGCCGCGTAGAGACCCCGGATCTCCGCACGATTGATGTCCTGGTTCGCCGCTTACGCCATAAAATTACGCCGGAACTGCTGGTCACACAGCATGGCGAAGGCTACTTTTTAGCCTCGGAGGTGTATTGATACAGATAGACGGGCCGAAATCCCGGAGACGATAGCGAACGGCGAACGCGCGCGCTGTCGGCGTTGTTATGCGTCAAAATAAGCACCGGCGGGCTGATATTTTCAGGCACCGGTTGCCCCTGTAAGACCTTAATCGACTGCGTTATCGCTAATTCTCCCTGCCAGGCCATCTGATCGCTGAGCGCCATCAGGATATGGCCGCGTTTTAAACCGCGATAAACCTGATGCGTCAGATAAAATGAGACGATCGTGAGCGGAGTCGTCAAATTACGCCCTTCGCCCATCGCCGCCTCCGCCGCTATCGCCGACCCGGCGACCACATTGGCGTCCGGATGGCGTTCCAGCATTTCCTGGAGTAAGTTTCGCTGCACTTCAATGTCGTTATCGCCCCAGGCGATATCCACAATGTTGATGGCGCTGCCTTTAATTGCCTGACGAAAACCCGCCACCATCTCCTGACTGCCGCCGGCTTCTTCCGGCCCCGGGAAGAGTAAAACGTTAAGCGCTTTTCCTTTGCTCCACTGCACCAGGAAACGTCCCGGCAGATAACCCATCTGAAACCACGGCAGACCGACGTGAGTTGCCACGCTGGCGTCGCGTATCACGTTCGCCACTTCAATAACCGGCACATTACCGGCATACCGTTCCAGTTCCGGGAAACGAATGGTACTGCTGCCAAGCAGAATAGCGTCGGCGCCCCACTCCCGGCACTGCGTCATTTGCTGTTGTTGCGTCGCCAGTTGCCGATAGCCATTCGCTTCCAGCACTTTTAAATCAACGCCATACAATTTGGCCGCTTTTTGCATCCCGTAGTTGACGGACAACCAGTAAGAATCTTTCAGGCTGGGGTATAATGCGCACAGTTTCCAGGGTTTACTCGCATTGACTGACGTTTGCCGCCAGGGAATCGCCCGATCGGCGCGCGTCCAGTGTAACAGCCCGGTTTCGGCTGACGCCGTTTCTACATTCGAGACGATGATTATCAAAAAAAAGAACGAAATAAGCGCGCGCATGATAGCCCCACCAGCAACAAGGTTTTATCCTAATGGTTTTTCCGGCGGCAACTCAACCCATTTCACCCGCGGCGCATAAATGTCAACGCCTTCACTGACCCGCAGATTATGGCTGGCCTTCGCCCTGATGGCGGCACTCACTCTGCTCAGCACCGTGATCGGCTGGATAAGCCTGCGCGTCATTAGTCAGGTGGAGCAAACCAATACGCAAGCGCTGCTCCCCACGATGAATATGGCCAGGCAGTTAAGCGAAGCCAGCGCTTACGAGCTCTTTTCCGCGCAAAATCTGACCAATGCCGACAGTGAGGGCGTTTGGCTGGCGCAGGGGAAGATGCTGAAAGCGCAAAGCCTTAAAATTAACCATCTTTTGCAGGCATTAAGCGAGCAGGGGTTTAATACCTCGGCCATCGCCCGGCAAGAAAAAGAGATTGCGCAAACGCTTGGGCAACAGGGAACGCTGGTCGGTGAAATTCTCACGCTGCGCGCACAGCAACAGCAGTTAAGCCGCCAGATTGCGGAGGCGGCGGAAAGCATTGCCGCCCAGGCTCACGGTCAGGCCAATAATGCCGCGACATCTGCGGGCGCCACCCAGGCCGGTATTTACGATCTTATCGAAAGCGGTAAAGGGGATCAGGCTGAACGCGCGCTTGACCGACTGATTGATATCGACCTTGAGTATGTGAATCAGATGAATGAGCTGCGGGTCAATGCCCTGCGGTTTAAGCAGCTCATTGTGACCTTAAAAGACGCGCAAGGGCTGAGCGATGCCGAGGACACCGATGAAAAACTTAATCAGTTGGTTAAAATTTTATCCCGCCGCCAGCAGCGTATAGAAGATCCTACCGTTCGCGCCCAAATCGCCGACGCGCTGGAGAAAATAAATCAGTACACCACACTGGTTACCCTGTTTCGTAAGGAAAACGCCATCCGCGACCAGCTTCAAACGCTTATGGCCAATAACCTCTTTCAGTTTACCCGCTTCAGTACGGAAGTGTCGCAGTTGGTGAACGCCATCGAAAAACGAAACGAAGCTGGGTTAGCGCGTCTTACACACGCCAGTCAGCGTGGGCAAATAGGGTTAGTGATCTTAGGTATCCTGGCGCTGTGCTCATTAAGTTTTATTCTTTGGCGAGTGGTTTACCGTTCCGTATCCCGCCCGCTGGCGCAACAAACGCAGGCCTTACAGCGGTTACTGGAGGGCGATATTGACTCACCGTTTCCGGAGGCGGCTGGCGTCAGCGAACTGGATACCATCAGCCGTCTGATGGAAGCGTTTCGCGCCAACGTGCGCAAATTGAACCGCCATCGTGAGGATTTGGCGGAACAGGTGCGTTCGCAAACGGCGGAGCTTCATGCGCTGGTGCTGGAACACCGGCAGGCGCGCGCCGAAGCGGAAAAGGCCAACGAGGCGAAATCGACGTTCCTTGCCGCCATGAGCCATGAAATTCGCACGCCGCTTTACGGCATTCTCGGTACGGTACAATTGCTGGCCGATAAACCGCTCATGGCAAACTACCGCGACGACTTACAGGCCATTAATGATTCAGGCGAATCGCTACTGGCGATTCTTAACGATATTCTTGATTACTCGGCGATTGAAGTAGGCGGCACCAACGTTTCTATTAGCGAGGAGCCGTTTGAACCGCGACAATTGTTGAATAGCGCGCTGCATTTAATGCACAGCCGCGTGCAGGTGGCGCTCATCGCCGACTTTAGCGAGCAACTCCCTTCCACGCTACAAGGCGATCCGCGCCGGATACGTCAAATTGTGATTAATCTTTTAAGTAATGCGGCGAAATTTACCGATCGCGGCAGCATAGTGCTGCGCACGTTTTGCGACGATCAGAGCTGGTTTATTGAGGTTGAAGATACCGGGTGCGGTATCCCTGAGGCGAAGCTGACGGCTATTTTCAAACCGTTTGTGCAGGCGACAGGACGCCGGGGCGGGACGGGCCTGGGGCTGGCTATCAGCGCCAGCCTGGCAGAGGCAATGGGCGGGACGCTAACCGTCACCAGTACGCTTCATGTTGGCAGTTGTTTTCGTTTACAACTGCCGGTTTGCCACTCCAAACCCGCAAGTAAAAGTGCGTTCAGGGAACCGATAAATCTTAACGGACTACGCTTGTTGCTGATTGAAGATAATATGCTGACGCAGCGTATTACCGCTGAAATGCTCACGGGCAAAGGGGTGAAGGTCTCAGTAGCTGAAAGCGCGAATGACGCGCTACGCTGTTTAGCCGAAGGCGAGTCCTTTGATGTCGCGCTGGTGGATTTTGATTTGCCGGATTATGACGGCTTAACCCTGGCGCAGCAGTTGATGAGCCTGTATCCCGCCATGAAACGCATTGGTTTTAGCGCACATGTGATAGACGATAATCTTCGTCAGCGTACCGCCGGTCTTTTCTGCGGGATTATTCAAAAGCCCGTTCCCCGCGAGGAGCTTTACCGCATGATAGCGCACTATTTACAGGGCAAATCTCACAACGCGCGGGCGATGCTGAATGAACATCAGCTTGCCGGCGATATGGCGTCTGTCGGCCCGGAAAAACTCCGGCAATGGATCGCGTTATTCAAAGACAGCGCGCTGCCTTTAGTCGAGGAGATCGAGGCGGCGCGCGCCATGAATGACGACGTTAACATTAAGCGGCTGGCGCATAAATTAAAAAGCGGCTGCGCCAGCCTGGGGATGACGCAGGCAACCGAAGCCTGTCGGGAGCTGGAATTGCAACCGCTAAGCGATATAGATATTAAAACTATCGTGACGCAGGGAGTGACGGCGCTCGACGCATGGATAGCCGATCATCCTTCGCCATAATAGCTTCCGGCTCGCCACGGCCAACTTATCCGACGCGTTTCACATCGCCCACTAACAGGATGTAAGACAGCGCGCCCAGCAGGGCCACAACGGAGATATAGACCAGCGCCGGAGCAAAACCGTAGCTTTGCGCCAGATAACCAATCACTAACGGTACGCTAATCCCGCCCAACCCGCCGATAAAGTTAAACATACCGCCGGTAAGGCCAATCAACCGCATCGGCGCAAGCGAAGAGATTAACGACCAGGTAATGGACGCAAATCCGTTGCCGAAGAAAGCTATCGCCATCAACGCCATAATCCACAACGGATCGTTAGTGTAGTTAGCGCCCATAATGCACGTGGAGATGAGCAAACCGCAAATAATCGGCGTTTTGCGCGCCACGCCCAGCGAGAAGCCTTTTTTCACCAGTTTATCCGCCAGCCAGCCGGAGAGTAGTACGCCAAAAAAGGCAGCCAGGAACGGTACGGTCGTCATAAAGCCCGCTTTTAGCGCGGTAATGCCTTTTTCCTGGGTCAGATAATTAGGGAACCAGGTCAGAAAGAACCATAGCGTAGAGTTTACGGCGAACTGACCGAGGTAGACGCCCACCAGCTTACGATGGAACACCAGTTTCCAGTCGGCTTTCGTCAACGGCTGGCGGGCCTCTTTTTTCGCTGGCGCATCGCCATCCACCAGACCGCCGCCATCGCGAATATACTCCAGCTCCGCCTGGCTAAGGCTTTTCGTCAAACGCGGCGGTTGATAAACCTTAAACCAGACCAATGACCAGATAATCCCGATACCGCCGGTGACGATAAAGACCCAGTGCCAGCTCAGCATTTCCTGAATCCAGATCAGCAGCGGCGTAAGGAATGCCAGTCCGACGAACTGTCCGGAGGTGTAGAACCCGACTGCGGATGCGCGCTCATGCTCCGGAAACCAGCTAGTGACCATCCGGTTATTTGCCGGAAAGGCTGGTGCCTCGAAAATCCCGGTAATAGCGCGCAGGCCGATAAGCGACAATAGTCCCGTCGCAAACCCCTGCAATAGCGTCGCGACTGACCAGCCGAAGATAGCGATAAAATAGGTCAGCCGGGACCCAATACGGTCGAGAAACCAGCCGCCAGGGATCTGGCATAACGTATAGAGCCAGGCAAAAGCGGAGAAGACATAGCCCATTTCCGCTTTGGTAATGCCGAATTCTTTTTGAATATGCATGGAAGCCACGGCAAGGTTGGCGCGATCGACGTAGCAAATCACCACGGTAATAAAGATCATCACCAGCGTCAGATAGCGGCGACGCCCCGGCTGTGCTGCTGTAACTGAAATATCCATCGTCATCTGTCTCCAGATTCTGGGCATAGCGAGGCCGCTCACCATGCCCTGTAAATTACAGAGGGTGTGTTTTTATATTTAAATTGGGTTGCCCGGAGGGCGACGTTTGTTGAGCCTACAGCGTGGCGATCACCACTCGGCTACCGATCCGTCAGCGTGCCGCCACAACGGATTACGCCAGTCCGGCGCGCTTTTGCTAAGTTCAATCACCCTGGCCTCGTCAATGTCTACGCCAAGACCCGGTTTGGTTAAGGGTTTAAAGAAGCCGCCGTCCATGCTGAAGTCTTCTTTGTTTTTCACAAAGTCGAGCAGCTCCGCGCCCTTGTTATAGTGAATGCCCATGCTCTGCTCCTGGAATACCGCGTTGCGCGAAACAAAATCGATATGCAGGCAGGCAGCCAGGGCGATTGGACCCAGCGGGCAATGCGGCGCCAGCGCCACATCATATGCTTCCGCCATTCCGGCGATTTTATAGCATTCGGTAATGCCGCCCGCGTGGGATAAATCCGGCTGTAGAATCGCCAACCCGCCCGCGTCCAGCACGCGTTTAAATTCAAAACGCGAGAACATACGCTCGCCTGCAGCAATCGGAATATGCGTTTGCGCCGCCAGGCGCGGATAATATTCCGCCTGTTCCGCCAGCACCGGCTCTTCAATAAACAGCGGACGATAGGGTTCCAGTTCTTTAATCAGCACCTTCGCCATCGGCGCGCTAACGCGACCGTGGAAATCGAGCCCAAACTCAATTTCACTGCCAAAAGCTTCGCGGATTTGCGCCACGGTATTGACCGCCGCATCCACCGCACGGGAGTTATCAATCACGCCCATCTCTTCACAGCCGTTCAGCTTGAAGGTGTCAAAACCAATACCGCGCAATTTTTCAATACCGTCAATGACGTCTGCCGGACGATCGCCGCCCACCCAGCTATAGGCCTTGATTTTGTCGCGCACCAGTCCGCCCATGAGCTGCCAGACCGGCGCATTCAACACCTTGCCTTTGATATCCCACAATGCCTGGTCAATACCGGCGATGGCGCTCATCATAATCGGGCCGCCGCGATAAAAACCGGCCCGGTACATTACCTGCCACAGGTCGTTGATACGCGCCGGATCTTTCCCTATCAGGTAGTCGGCAAACTCATGTACTGCCGCCTCTACAGTACGTGCCCGACCTTCAATGACCGGCTCTCCCCAGCCAACCACGCCTTCATCCGTTTCGATTTTCAGGAACATCCAACGTGGAGGTAAACGGTACGTGGTGATGTGAGTTATTTTCATTTCACTGCCTCTCGATACGCATTAACAAATGCCGCAGCCTGCTGCGCGGTGCGTTCAACGGATTGCCCGGCGCGATAGAGATCGCTACCCAGTCCCGCGCCCACACAGCCTGCTTTAATCCATTGCGCCAGGTTTTCCGGCGTCACGCCGCCGACGGCAAATAGCGGAACATCCGGCGGAAGTACCGCTTTCAGCGCGCTGATGTAGCCCGGACCAAACGCCGACGACGGGAAAATTTTTAACGCCTGTGCGCCTGCATCCAGCGCAGAAAAGGCTTCCGTTGCCGTGGCGCAGCCCGGACACACGGTCATGCCATAGCTCACCGCCCGGCGGATCACCTCCGGTTGGATATTCGGCGTGACGATCAGCTTGCAGCCCATCCCGGCAAGCTGGTCTACCTGTTCCGGTTTCAGTACGGTACCAGCGCCAATAAGCGCCCTGCCGCCATACGCCTTCACCACGGAAGAAATGCTTTTTTCCCACTGTGGGGAGTTAAGCGGAATTTCTATAGCGTCAAATCCCGCATCCACCACCGCGCCAACGTGCGCCAGGGCATCATCGGGCGTAATACCGCGTAAGATAGCGATGAGAGGGAGATTAGTTTGCCACTGCATGAGCGATGCTCCTTATTCCAGCCTGAAATGCCATATCGCCATCCACGGTTGAAACATCACGCCCAATAGCACTAAACGCCTGTTGGTAACGTGAGATCAGCGCGGTTCCAGCGACGAGAGTGATAGCCTGTTGCGCCGCGAAGGATTCGCTCATGCTGGCGACTTCCGCGCCAATCAACAGGCCGGAGAGGAAGTCGCTGACCTGCTCACGCGCAAGATGCCCCAACACGTGCGAGGCGCGAACCTCAAAAAGAGAAGGCAGGACGGCAGGAGAATTAAGACCGCGCTCCAGCCCCGCGGCATAGGCGTCGCCAGAAGCTTCCTGTTCCGGCAAACCAGCCCCGACCAGCGAGTGACGCAGCAACAAGTGATGGAGTTCGCCTGTCATCACAGTACGAAAATCATGAATTTGTTGCGTATCAGTCTGTACCCATTTGCAATGCGTGCCGGGCATGACATAGACAGAAGAAGGAGAAAGTTCGCGGGCGCCAAGCAGTTGCGTCTCTTCGCCGCGCATCACGTTGTGGTTATCCTCGCGTGAGACACACAATCCGGGGATGATCCAGATGTTGTCGCCAACGGCGGTTAACTGTTCGCCAATAGCGGAGAACAGGGCGGGAACCGGCAGATAAGGCGCATTTTGCCTGCCTACGTTACTGCCGATCATGCCCGCCATTACCACGGGGGTGGCGCTGTCGCGCCAGTGTGTTGTGACTTCTGCTAACACCGCGTCAGGAGATTTACCGTTCAGGCGTGTAATGCCTGCTTCTGATTGCCTGCTCTCCAGGCATTTGTCGCCCTGGTAAAGCCAGGCGCGCAGATTGGTCGATCCCCAGTCAATTGCGATGTAGCGAGCTGTCATGTGATTTCCTTTAACCTTCGTGTCGAGCTGGCGATCATGGTTAATGCCGCCTGCTCTGCCGCATCGCCATCCTGATGCCGTATCGCATCGAATAGCGCCTTATGTTCCTGGAGCGTTTTCGGCATGTTGGCCGCATCGCCCATCCAGGTCCGTTCAAATACCGCTCGCTGTAGCGAGCTGATCGCTACATTTAACTGTTGCAACACCGGGTTATGCACCGACTGCAACACTGCTTCGTGATAGCGAATATCCGCCTCGTTAAACGCTTCCCGGTCCTGGTTGTTGGCAATCATGTCGTTTAGCGCCGACTCAATTTCAGCCAGATCGCTTGATGTTGCCCGTTCCGCCGCCCAGCGTGCTATTGCTGGCTCCACCAGGTTTCGTATTTCGCTCATCGCGCTGATAAGCCTCGGGTCGTAGTCGTTTTCCAGTACCCATTGCAGCACGTCGGTATCGAGATAATTCCACTGGTTACGCGGTGCGATAAACGCGCCGCGATAGCGCTTCATTTCAATTAGCCGCTTCGCCATAAGCGAACGAAACACTTCGCGAATGATGTTGCGCGACGTTTCAAACTCCTCGCACAGATCCGCTTCCGCTGGCAGCGCCGAACCGGGTACGTATTTACCGCTGACAATCTGTTTGCCCAGCGTGATAACGATGCGATCGGTTTTATTGAGAGTCATAGAGAGTCCTTGTGCTCGATGTGAACTCTCTTACTTTACCGCGATAGCTGAATTACGCCGCAATTTTGTAGTACTAGCGTGATATCAACCGTCGTTATCATGCCATTAATGTAGTACAACACAATTATGTTGTACTACAATTTAGATCACAAAAACGACAATTAGTTATGAGAACGTTATAAGACGTAAACGAAAGACATAAAAAAACCCGCAGCAAGTGCGGGTCGTTAAGCGCGTATTTGCCCGATGGCGACTATGCCTTATCGGGCGGGGAAATGGCCGGATGAGTGATCGGGGTTCAGCACAAATTTTTCAATCGCCCAGGCAACACCATCTTCAAGGTTCGATTTAGTCACAAAGTTAGCCACCTCTTTGACCGACGGAATGGCATTGTCCATTGCCACGCCCATACCGGCGTATTCAATCATCGCAATGTCGTTTTCCTGATCGCCAATCGCCATGACCTCCTCGGCTTTAATTCCCAACGCCTCGGCCAGCGATTTTACGCCAGTCCCTTTGTTGACGCGTTTATCGAGGATTTCGAGGAAGTACGGCGCACTTTTCAGCACGGTGTACTTTTCCTTCACCTCTGCCGGTATACGCGCAATCGCTCGGTCGAGAACGGCAGGCTCATCGATCATCATCACTTTCAGGAACTGGGTCGCAGGATCCATTTTTTCGGCTTCACAGAACACCAGCGGAATGGTCGCCACATACGACTCATGCACCGTGTAGTAGCTGATATCGCGGTTAGCGGTATAAAGCGTATTTCGGTCTAATGCGTGGAAGTGAGAACCCACCTCACGGGATAGTTTTTCCAGGTAACGGTAGTCATCATAGCTGAGCGCTGTTTGCGCCACCGTACTGCCATCCCCTGCTTTCTGCACCAGCGCCCCGTTGTAGGTGATGCAGTAGTCGCCGGGTTGTTCCATATGAAGTTCTTTCAGATAGCTGTGCACACCCGCATACGGACGGCCTGTGGTCAGCACCACGTTTACCCCTTTTTCACGCGCAGCGGCAATCGCGTTTTTAACCGCCGGAGAAATGGTGTGATCGGGCAGCAGAAGGGTGCCATCCATGTCGATAGCAATGAGTTTAATAGCCATGAAATCCCCGCATTAAATGAGTCCTGACTCATGCTAACGCGATTCCGCTCAAAAAACAGCAAAGAATCCGAGAGAAAGGGGGATAAGATTCACAAACGGGATTCCCCTTTTCAGGCCGTATTCTCCCTCCTGATGTATTAGATAACCTCATTAATCAAACAGAAAATACCGTTTTTCTAAAAGAATGTGTATTGCTACTTTGGACATCATCACTTAGAGCCTAATGGGATTGGTTCTTAATCAGTAAAAATCAACAAAAACTTATATTTTAAAATAACCTTATCCGATGAGAAGGAGATCGCTAATGTCGATGGCCCTTACCGCCCCCCCAACCAGGAAAAGATTTTTAATCGTTGCCTGTCTGTTTATTGGAATATTTATTGCTTATCTCGATCGCGTTAATGTTTCGGTATTAGCCGCGAATGAACCCTTCTTAGCCTATATGGGTATTGAAGGTATGCCATTGCAAATCGGCATGATGATGACCGTCTTTCTGGCCGCTTATGGTATCGCTAACGTTGTATTATCACCGCTTGGTGATTATCTCGGCCCCAGAAAAGCAATGATGCTTTGTATTCTGATCTGGACTATCGCTTTAATGATTGGCGGAGTCGCTACATCATTCGCTCTAATTATTATTTGCCGTATATTACTGGGCATCGGAGAGGGATTTTATTATCCACTGCAAAGCGTATTTATTAAAAACTGGTTCCCGAAGCAGGAACGCGGCAGAGCAAACGCGGCGTGGATCGTCGGCCAGTCAGTCGCTCCCGCCATTGCGATGCCTTTTTTCACCTGGTGGATAGGCACCCACGGCTGGCGCTCCAACTTCTTTTTATGCGCCGCTCTCGGGTTAATCCCTCTTTGGCTACTTTGGCGATATGTTGCTGATAAACCAGAACAACATAAAAGTATCAGCGAACAAGAACTGGCTTATATCAAAGCTGGACAGGAAACGGAAAGCGCAGGCAACAGCGAAAGTTTTATGTTGCGGGTCAAACCGGTGATTACCAACTACAGCTATTGGCTGCTGGTGCTGTGGTATCTGTGTCTGCAATGTTTATATTGGGGAATGATTACCTGGCTACCGACCTATCTAAAATCAGCCAGAGGTTTCAGTTGGGCGGAAATGGGTTGGCTGGCGTCGCTTCCCTTTGTCCTGTCGATATTTGCCAAAGCGGCCGCAGGCGTCTTCGTCGATAAAATAGGACGCAGCGCCCCCATATTAATGGTATTAATGTTTTTCGCTGGCGTCAGTATCTATTTCGGTACCATAACCGAACATAAATATATGTCAGCAGTACTCCTCTCCTTTGCTGTGGCTTTCTGTACGATGGGCACCCCCGTTGCCTGGACGTTATTACAGGGAATGATACCAGGAAAATCCATATCCGCCGCCAGCGGCGTAATGAACGGCGTCGCCAATGGACTCTCTTCATTATCTCCTGTATTTATCGGCTTATTTATTTCTATCACTGGAACTTATACCGGCGGCTTACTATGCCTGGTTTTTATCAGCGCTATCGCCGTGGTATCGGCATTAATCTTAACGATTAAAAAATATTAATTACGAGGAGTAAATTATGAAAATTACCAGCGTTGATATTATTGATGTGGCGAACGATTTTGCGTCCGCCACCAGCAAATGGCGTCCGGTGGTGGTAAAAATTAATACCGATGAGGGCATTTCCGGTTTTGGCGAAGTCGGGCTGGCTTACGGCGTCGGCGCTTCTGCGGGCATCGGAATGGCGAAAGACCTGTCGGCCATTATCATCGGCATGGACCCGATGAATAACGAAGCTATCTGGGAAAAAATGCTCAAAAAAACCTTCTGGGGGCAGGGCGGCGGCGGCATTTTTTCCGCGGCGATGAGCGGCATCGATATCGCGCTGTGGGATATCAAAGGCAAAGCGTGGGGCGTGCCGCTGTATAAAATGCTTGGCGGCAAAAGTCGCGAGAAAATAAGAACCTACGCCAGTCAGCTACAGTTTGGTTGGGGGGACGGCAGCGATAAAGATATGCTGACCGAGCCGGAGCAGTATGCACAGGCGGCGCTGACCGCCGTCAGCGAAGGCTATGACGCAATAAAAGTGGATACCGTCGCAATGGATCGCCACGGCAACTGGAACCAGCAAAACCTCAACGGGCCTCTCACCGATAAAATCCTGCGTCTGGGCTACGACCGTATGGCCGCCATTCGCGATGCGGTCGGCCCGGACGTTGATATCATCGCCGAAATGCACGCTTTTACGGATACCACCTCGGCGATTCAGTTTGGCCGCATGATAGAAGAGCTGGGCATCTTCTACTACGAGGAACCGGTCATGCCGTTAAACCCCGGACAAATGAAACAAGTGGCTGATAAAGTTAATATTCCACTGGCGGCTGGCGAACGCATTTACTGGCGCTGGGGATACCGTCCTTTCCTGGAAAACGGCAGCCTGAGCGTGATCCAGCCCGATATTTGTACCTGCGGCGGCATCACCGAAGTGAAGAAAATCTGCGATATGGCGCATGTTTATGACAAAACGGTGCAAATCCACGTTTGCGGCGGGCCGATTTCCACAGCAGTGGCGCTGCATATGGAAACCGCAATCCCTAACTTCGTCATCCACGAACTGCACCGGTATGCGCTGCTGGAGCCGAATACACAGACCTGTAAATACAACTACCTGCCGAAGAACGGCATGTACGAAGTCCCGGAGCTTCCCGGCATCGGCCAGGAACTGACCGAAGAAACCATGAAAAAATCACCAACCATCACCGTAAAATAAGCCAACTGTCTGCCTGCGCCGCAGGCAGACACCCTGTATTTGCGAGTCGTATCAACGCGACCTTATCCAGCCTGAGATAAAATCCTCTCAGTAAAGGGGTAACACAGGTGGCAAATGAATTTAACTATCCGGCAATTTCGCGCGTTTCTGGCCGTCGCGGATTTGCGTAGTTTTACCGCCGCCAGCAAATATCTGTGCATCACGCAGGGAGCTGTTAGCGGTTTAATCAACGAAATGGAAAGCCAGATGGAGGTTTCCCTTTTCGACCGCACTTCGCGCGTGGTGAAGCTATCGCCCGACGGCGAAAAGTTTTTACCCGCCGCCATGCGGGTTGTTGAAGAGTTTCAACGGGCCGAAAATTATGCCCGCGACCTGAAAGAGATCAAAAAATCCCTGGTGCGGGTTGTTGGCGCGCCGCTGATCGCCTGTGCTTTTCTGCCGCAAATCATCCATGCCTTTAAGCGGCAGCATCCGCATACCCACGTACAGCTTATTGATAAGCCCATGTCGCAATTACAAAAAAGCATTATGTTGGGAGAAGCCGATTTTGGTATCGGCCCGGAGCGGCCGCTGGAACCGGAAATCGACAAACAAACGCTGTTCACAACGGAAATCGCCCTGTACTGCCATCCGGACTATCGGCTGCATAAAAAAACGGTTCGCTGGGAAGAGATTCAAAGCGAAGAGCTGATCGCCGTTGGCAACGAATCCATTCCGATGATCTCCGCAACCGCTGGCGTGCGCATTAAGCCCAAAATGACGGTGGAACATATGGCGACCGCCATGTCGCTGGCGGCGCAGTGTGAAGGCGTGGTGATCGCCGGAACCTTTTCCCGCCATTACGCCAAAAGCTACCAATTAGCGACCTGTTCGCTCACGCCTCCGCTGCGGCGCAATATGAACGTGTATTACCATGCGTGGCGCGCACAAACGCCCGCCACGCAGCGCTTTAGAGATTTTTTATTCAGCTATGTCGGAGAACATCATGATGCCCCGGCCAACCAGCGGTAGGCCGGGGATTAAGGCAGGTTAAATATCGATATTCGCCGCTTTCAGGGCGTTCTCTTCGATAAAGGCACGACGCGGCTCAACGGCATCACCCATCAGCGTGGTGAACAGCTGGTCGGCAGCAATCGCATCTTTGACGGTCACGCGCAGCATACGGCGGCTTTCCGGGTCCATGGTGGTTTCCCACAGCTGATCCGGGTTCATTTCACCCAGACCTTTATAACGCTGGATAGCCAGACCGCGACGTGATTCTTTCACCAGCCACTCCAGCGCCTGCTCGAAGCTGGTTACCGGCTGGCGACGCTCGCCGCGTTCAATAAACGCGTCCTCTTCAATCAGACCGCGCAGCTTCTCGCCCAGCGTGCAGATACGACGATATTCCGCGCCGGTCACAAACTCGTGATCCAACGGATAATCGGTATCCACGCCATGCGTACGCACGCGAACGATCGGCTCGAACAGATTCTGTTCCGTATTAGTATGAACATCGAACTTCCACTGACTGCCGTGCTGCTCTTTCTCATTCAGCTCGGTAATCAGCGCATTCACCCAGCGCGTTACAGTCTGCTCATCAGAAAGATCGGCTTCGGTCAGAGTTGGCTGATACACCAGCTCTTTGAGCAGCGCTTTCGGGAAGCGACGCTCCATACGACCAATCATTTTCTGCGTGGCGTTATATTCAGAGACCAGTTTTTCTAACGCTTCGCCGGATAGCGCTGGCGCATGAGCGTTCGCGTGCAGAGTCGCACCGTCAAGCGCGATGGAAATCTGGTACTGATCCATCGCTTCGTCGTCTTTAATGTACTGTTCCTGCTTGCCTTTCTTGACTTTGTACAGCGGCGGCTGCGCAATGTAGACGTGGCCGCGCTCGACGATTTCCGGCATCTGACGATAGAAGAAGGTCAACAGCAGCGTACGGATGTGCGAGCCGTCGACGTCCGCATCGGTCATGATGATGATGCTGTGATAGCGCAGCTTGTCCGGGTTGTACTCGTCGCGACCGATACCGCAGCCCAGCGCGGTGATCAGCGTCGCCACTTCCTGAGAGGAGAGCATCTTGTCGAAGCGCGCTTTCTCGACGTTGAGGATTTTACCTTTCAGCGGCAGAATCGCCTGGTTCTTGCGGTTACGCCCCTGCTTCGCAGAGCCGCCCGCGGAGTCCCCTTCCACCAGGTACAGTTCGGACAGCGCCGGGTCGCGTTCCTGGCAGTCCGCCAGTTTGCCCGGCAGGCCCGCTAAATCCAGCGCGCCTTTACGACGGGTCATTTCACGGGCGCGACGCGCCGCTTCACGCGCACGCGCGGCGTCGATAATTTTGCCGACGACAATTTTCGCGTCAGATGGGTTTTCCAGCAGGTATTCGCTCAGCAGTTCGTTCATCTGCTGTTCCACCGCCGATTTCACCTCGGAAGAGACCAGCTTGTCTTTGGTCTGCGAGGAGAATTTCGGGTCCGGTACTTTTACGGAAACCACCGCAATCAGACCTTCACGGGCATCGTCGCCAGTGGCGCTGACTTTGGCTTTTTTGCTGTAGCCTTCTTTGTCCATGTAGGCGTTCAGCGTACGGGTCATCGCCGCACGGAAGCCTGCAAGGTGAGTACCGCCGTCACGCTGCGGAATGTTGTTGGTAAAGCAGTAGATATTTTCCTGGAAACCATCGTTCCACTGCAGCGCTACTTCGACGCCGATACCGTCTTTTTCGGTGGAGAAGTAGAAGATATTCGGGTGGATCGGCGTTTTATTCTTGTTCAGATATTCAACAAACGCCTTGATGCCGCCTTCGTAGTGGAAATGATCTTCTTTGCCATCGCGCTTGTCGCGCAGGCGGATGGAAACGCCAGAGTTCAGGAATGACAGTTCACGCAGGCGTTTCGCCAGGATCTCATATTCAAATTCAGTGACGTTAGTGAAGGTTTCGTGGCTCGGCCAGAAACGTACCATCGTGCCGGTTTTATCGGTATCGCCAGTGACGGCAAGGGGTGCCTGCGGCACGCCGTGCTCGTAGATCTGACGGTGAATTTTGCCATCTCGCTGGATAACCAGTTCCAGTTTTTGCGACAGAGCGTTGACTACCGAGACACCCACGCCGTGCAGACCGCCGGAGACTTTATAGGAGTTATCGTCAAATTTACCGCCCGCGTGCAGAACGGTCATGATCACTTCCGCCGCCGAGACGCCTTCTTCCGGGTGAATACCGGTCGGAATGCCACGGCCATCATCCGTTACGGACACGGAATTATCGGCGTGAATAGTCACGACGATATCTTTACAGTGACCCGCGAGCGCTTCGTCGATAGCGTTATCTACCACCTCGAATACCATGTGGTGCAGACCGGTGCCGTCATCCGTGTCGCCGATATACATACCCGGGCGCTTACGCACCGCATCCAGCCCTTTCAGGACTTTGATACTGGAGGAGTCATAAGAATTCGACATCAACGTTTCTCGCTCATTTAATCTTGGGTTAATCCGTTATTTTACCCTTTTCCACGGTAAACATCTTCGAATTTTCATCCGACATGTCTATAACGTGTTCAGCGCTAATTGCGCTGACAAAGACCTGCGATTGCGTGGCTTTTAAGCGGCTGGCCAGCAGTCCGCGACGCGCATCGTCAAGTTCAGAGGCAAAATCATCTATCAGGTACAGGCAGCGCCGCCCGCTTTCGCGGGTGAGGAACTCGCCCTGCGCCAGACGTAAGGCGCACATCAATAACTTTAGCTGCCCGCGCGACAGGGTATCTTCCACCGGCGCGCCGTCAGCGCGAATGCGAAAGTCCGCTTTATGCGGCCCGTGCGCGGTGTAGGTCAACATACGGTCACGCTCAAAGCTTCGCTCCAGCACGTCCGCATAGTCCGTCTCTTTCTCCCAGCCGCGCTGGAAAGAGAACGTCAGGGAAAATTCAGGTAAAAACTGCTGACAGGTATCCGCCATGTCCTGTGCGATAGCGCTACTGTACTCCGCCCGCCAGGTACTAATTTGTTCCGCCAGCGGAATCAGCTCTTTATCCCACGGGCGCAATTGCTCATAACGACTCACCTGGCGCAGCGCGGCATTACGCTGTTTCAGCAATCGTTTCAGGTTGCTCCAGGCGGTGAAGAATCCGGCTTCGTTGTGAAAGCATCCCCAGTCAAGGAACGCTCTTCTGTATTTGGGGCCGCCGTTGAGTAAAGTAAACCCCTCCGGCGTAATCAACTGCATCGGCATTAAATGCGCCAGCTCCGCGATCTTGTGACCGTCGGTACCATCGATACGGACTTTGCTGTCGCCCTGCTTATCTTTGGTTAAACCAATCGACGTCTCACGCTCTTCGCCCTGTAATCGCCCGTGAAGAACAAACGCTTCCTGCTCATGACGAATCACGCGGCCAGGCTGCAAACTGCGAAACGCCCGACCATGGCCAAGCGTATAGATAGCTTCCAGCACGCTGGTTTTGCCGCTGCCGTTGGCGCCAACCAGGAAATTAAAGCCGGGGGATAAAGCGAGATCCGCATTTTCTATGTTGCGGAAGTCTTTGATTAAAAGGCGCGTCAGTGACATATATTAGTACATTCGTCCAGGGGCGTGTGTGTCGCAGCCAGTTCGTCTACCGCCAGCGCGCAGAAAGCGGAGCGTACACGAAGTACGTGAGCATTTCGAGCACTGCCGGGAGGCGAAATGGCAAGTAAACCAGCCCCTTTTCAGATTCTACAGCCTCATTGGCATAACAACGTAGGCAGCACTCTGTGACGCCGCATCCTCAATCTGTACGCTCGATACGGAATCCGTCAGCATAATGCGCACGGTTTCGCACTTCAGCGCATTGAGCACGTCCAGCACGTAACTGACGTTAAAGCCGATTTCCATCTCCGTCCCGCCATAGCTCACGTCCAGAATCTCTTCCGCTTCTTCCTGTTCCGGGTTATTGGCGGTGATTTTGAGCTGATTCTCACTGACGTACAGACGCACGCCGCGGAATTTCTCATTCGAGAGGATTGCCGCGCGGGCAAACGCCTGCTTGAGGATATCGCAGCCCGCTTCCAGATGTTTATCCGGATTCTTCGGCAGAACGCGACGGTAATCCGGGAAACGACCATCCACCAGCTTCGAGGTAAAGATAAAGTCGCCGACGTGCGCGCGGATATTATTACTGCCAATCTGCACGCGCAGCGGGTTTTCGCCGCCGTCGAGCATACGCATCAGTTCAATCACGCCTTTACGCGGCACAATCACCGAGTGGCTGGGTAAAGACGCTTCCAGCGGCATTGAGCACACCGCCAGACGGTGGCCGTCGGTCGCGACAGTGCGCAGTTCGCTACCTTCCGTTTCAAACAGCATACCGTTTAAGTAGTAGCGCACATCCTGATGAGCCATCGAAAACTGGGTCGCTTCAATCAGGCGCTTCATCGTGGCCTGCGGCAGCGTAAATTCAACTTCGCTTTGCCAGTCGTCAAGATTCGGGAAATCGGCGGCAGGCAGCGTAGACAGCGAGAAGCGGCTACGGCCAGAACGCACCAGCATCCGATCGCCTTCCAACTGAACGGCAATCTCCGCGCCCTCCGGCAGGCCGCGGCAGATATCAAAGAATTTCCGCGCCGGCACGGTAGTGGCGCCTGGCTCATGCGGCTGAGAAAGCGTAACGCGCGCGACCATCTCCATTTCAAGATCGGTGCCGGTCAGAGAAAGCGTACCGTCCGCTACCTGGAGGAGCAGGTTACCGAGAATCGGCAGCGTAGGACGACCGCCCAGCGGGCCGCTGACCTGCTGAAGCGGTTTTAATAAATGTTCACGTTCAACGGTAAATTTCATAGGATCACGACGACAATGTTCTGATTAAATTCGAAAAATCTTCTTTGATATCGTGGCTTTCTTCACGCAGTTGCTCAATTTTACGACAGGCATGAAGTACGGTAGTGTGGTCGCGCCCGCCAAACGCATCACCGATTTCCGGCAGACTGTGGTTGGTGAGCTCTTTTGCCAGCGCCATAGCCATCTGGCGCGGACGTGCTACCGAGCGAGATCGACGCTTAGAAAGCAGATCCGCAATTTTGATTTTGTAATACTCGGCCACCGTCTTCTGAATATTGTCGATGGTGACCAGTTTTTCCTGCAACGCCAGTAAATCGCGCAGCGCTTCGCGCACAAAGTCGATAGTAATCGCCCGGCCGGTAAAGTTGGCATTGGCGATCACCCGGTTCAGCGCGCCTTCCAGTTCACGTACGTTAGAGCGTAGACGCTTGGCGATAAAGAACGCTACTTCGCCTGGCAGACGAATATCATTTTCGTCCGCTTTTTTCATCAGGATCGCCACGCGGGTTTCCAGCTCTGGTGGTTCGATCGCCACTGTTAGCCCCCAACCAAAGCGGGACTTGAGACGATCCTCAACGCCGTTGATCTCTTTCGGATAGCGATCCGACGTCAAAATGATCTGCTGATTGCCTTCCAGCAGAGCGTTAAAGGTGTGGAAAAACTCTTCCTGGGATCGTTCTTTATTGGCGAAGAATTGAATATCGTCGATCAGCAATGCGTCAACGGAGCGGTAGTAGCGTTTAAACTCTTCGATGGCGTTATTTTGCAGGGCTTTTACCATGTCCTGCACAAAGCGCTCGGAGTGCATATACACGACTTTCGCGTTGGGTTTGCGCGCCATAATGCCGTTACCCACCGCGTGCAGCAGGTGAGTTTTACCCAGACCGGTGCCGCCATAGAGGAATAACGGGTTATAGGCGCCGCCAGGATTATCCGCCACCTGACGTGCCGCCGCGCGCGCCAGTTGGTTGGATTTACCTTCGACGAAGTTATCAAATGTATGTTTAACATTGACGTTGGAGCGGTAGGTCGGCTCCGCCGGCGCTGGTACGTTATCCCAGCCCGAACGGGCCGCAGGCGCTACGCGCTGCGGCTGCGCCGTTGTTGTCTGCGCAGGCGCGACAACGTTATGCACAGGCGTTTTTAGCGTTTGCGTAACGGGCTTTGTTCCCACTTCAAAACGCAGTTGTGGGGCATCCGCGCCGCAGAATGTGTTGAGTAATCCATTGATATTGTTGAGGTACTTATCTCTTACCCAATCGAGCACAAAACGGTTTGGCGCATACAAAGCCAGCGTGTTATCGCTCAGTTCCGCCTGCAACGGGCGTATCCACATACTGAATTCTGTGGCTGGTAACTCATCCTGCAATCGGGCAAGACACTGCTGCCAAAGCGAAAGTGACACGGCGGACTCCACTCGAACAAAAGTCGATAAATGACAAAGGCTGATACATTAATGATTGTTGGCGCACGTCGATAAGACCCTGCATGAAGGGTGACGCACGAACCGCTGTCTGCGGTTTTCACGGATCTTTCAAACGATCGCGACTTCACGCAGTCTGAAAGATTTCGTGTTCATGCCTGACCAGGATCGTTTGAAACGATCAGGACCGCGGATCATAGCCTAAACTGAGCAAGAGATCTTCTGTTTCTCACAGATTCTTCCCGATTTATCCACAGGACTTTCCAGGAAAGGATAAGTGTAATCGATCCTGGGGAACTCCTGTACGCTTTCGCGCGCATATTGAAAAAATTAATAGGTAAAGGTGAGCAGACGCCTAAAAGATCGCATAAAGATCCAGGGCGATCCTTGCGCTTTACCTGGCAGTCCGTATAATTCTCCACCCGTCGCGCAATGCCCGTCATATGGCGTCAACGCTGCTTATTTTCCGCACAAAAAGGCGTGGAAAATCGCGGGAAAATAAGGAAAGAGAATTGACTCCGGAGTGTACAATTATTACAATCCGGCCTCTTTAATCACCCACACTGTGGCGTAAGTCGTTCAAAGTTTGTTCGGGTATACGCAAAAGTCAGTGAATTTATTCAAGTTTAGGTAGAAATCGCCATGAAACGCACTTTTCAACCGTCTGTACTGAAGCGCAACCGTTCTCACGGCTTCCGTGCTCGTATGGCTACTAAAAATGGTCGTCAGGTTCTGGCACGTCGTCGTGCTAAAGGCCGCGCTCGTCTGACCGTTTCCAAGTAATAAAGCTAACCCCTGAGTGGTTAAGCTCGCATTTCCCAGGGAGTTACGTTTGTTAACTCCCGCTCATTTCACATTCGTCTTCCAGCAACCTCAACGGGCTGGCACGCCGCAAATCACCATCCTCGGCCGCCTGAATTCGCTGGGGCATCCCCGTATCGGTCTTACCGTCGCCAAGAAAAACGTTCGACGTGCGCATGAACGCAACCGGATTAAACGTCTGACGCGTGAAAGCTTCCGTCTGCGCCAGCATGAACTTCCTGCAATGGATTTCGTGGTGGTGGCGAAAAAAGGGGTTGCCGACCTCGATAACCGTGCTCTCTCGGAAGCGTTGGAAAAATTATGGCGCCGCCACTGTCGCCTGGCTCGCGGGTCCTGATAGCCCTTATTCGGGTCTATCAACGCCTGATCAGTCCGCTGCTTGGGCCGCATTGTCGTTTCACGCCAACGTGCTCAAGCTACGGAATTGAGGCATTGCGCAGGTTTGGAGTGATAAAAGGCAGTTGGTTGACGGTGAAACGCGTATTAAAATGCCACCCTTTACACCCTGGTGGTGACGATCCCGTCCCGCCCGGACCATTTGATACCAGAGAACACTAACGATGGATTCGCAACGCAATCTTTTAGTCATCGCTTTGCTGTTCGTGTCTTTCATGATCTGGCAAGCCTGGGAGCAGGATAAAAATCCGCAACCTCAGACTCAACAGACCACGCAGACAACGACCACCGCAGCGGGTAGCGCCGCCGACCAGGGCGTACCAGCCAGTGGCCAGGGGAAAATGATTACGGTGAAAACCGATGTGCTTGATTTGACTATCAACACCCGTGGTGGTGATGTCGAGCAGGCCTTGCTCCCGGCTTACCCGAAAGAACTGGGTTCCAACGAACCGTTCCAGCTGCTGGAAACCACCCCGCAGTTTATCTATCAGGCGCAAAGCGGCCTGACAGGCCGCGACGGCCCGGATAACCCGGCGAACGGCCCGCGTCCGCTGTACAACGTCGAGAAAGATGCGTTTGTACTGGCCGACGGTCAGAACGAACTGCAGGTTCCGATGACTTATACTGACGCCGCAGGCAACACGTTTACCAAAACGTTTGTCTTTAAGCGTGGCGATTATGCGGTTAACGTGAACTATAGCGTGCAGAACACCGGCGAAAAACCGCTGGAAGTCTCCACCTTTGGTCAGTTAAAACAATCCGTCAACCTGCCTCCTCATCGCGACACCGGCAGCAGCAACTTTGCGCTGCATACATTCCGCGGCGCAGCGTACTCCACGCCGGATGAGAAGTATGAGAAATACAAATTCGACACTATTGCCGATAACGAAAACCTCAACGTCAGCTCCAAAGGCGGTTGGGTGGCAATGTTGCAGCAGTATTTCGCTACCGCATGGATTCCGCGTAACGACGGCACCAACAATTTCTACACCGCCAATCTGGGCAACGGCATTGTCGCTATCGGCTATAAAGCGCAGCCGGTACTGGTACAGCCAGGCCAGACTGGCGCGATGACCAGCACCCTGTGGGTCGGCCCGGAAATTCAGGATAAAATGGCGGCTGTTGCACCGCACCTGGATTTGACCGTGGACTACGGCTGGTTGTGGTTCATCTCTCAGCCGCTGTTCAAGTTGCTGAAGTGGATCCACAGCTTTGTGGGCAACTGGGGCTTCTCCATTATCATCATTACCTTTATCGTTCGCGGTATCATGTACCCGCTGACCAAAGCGCAGTACACGTCAATGGCGAAGATGCGTATGCTGCAGCCGAAAATTCAGGCGATGCGCGAACGTCTTGGCGATGATAAACAGCGCCAAAGCCAGGAGATGATGGCCCTGTACAAAGCGGAGAAGGTTAACCCGCTGGGCGGCTGCTTCCCGCTGATCATCCAGATGCCTATCTTCCTGGCGTTGTACTACATGCTGATGGGTTCCATTGAACTGCGTCATGCGCCGTTCGCGCTGTGGATTCATGACCTGTCCGCACAGGACCCGTACTACATTCTGCCGATCCTGATGGGCGTAACGATGTTCTTCATTCAGAAGATGTCGCCGACCACCGTGACCGACCCGATGCAGCAGAAGATCATGACCTTTATGCCGGTCATCTTTACGGTGTTCTTCCTGTGGTTCCCGTCAGGTCTGGTGCTGTACTATATCGTCAGCAACCTGGTCACCATCATTCAGCAGCAGCTGATCTACCGTGGTCTGGAGAAGCGTGGTCTGCATAGCCGCGAGAAGAAAAAATCCTGATTCGGTGTAGGCCGGATAAGGCGAAGCCGCCATCCGGCAAGGCGCGCCGGTCAGCCTGATGGCGCTAACGCTTATCAGGCCTACAATCAAAAGGCGGTCATATGACCGCCTTTTTTTATTGCAACAAAGTTGAGACTAACCATGAGCCATAACGACACTATCGTCGCCCAGGCAACCCCACCGGGACGCGGTGGCGTGGGTATCCTGCGTATCTCTGGTCTGAAGGCGCGCGACGTTGCGCAAGAGGTGCTGGGCAAGCTGCCGAAGCCGCGCTATGCCGACTACCTGCCGTTTAAAGACGTTGACGGCAGCGCGCTGGATCAGGGTATTGCGCTGTGGTTTCCCGGCCCGAACTCCTTCACCGGTGAAGATGTGCTGGAGCTACAAGGGCACGGCGGTCCGGTGATCCTGGACCTGCTGTTAAAACGTATCCTGACGCTTCCAGGCGTGCGAATTGCCCGACCGGGCGAGTTCTCCGAGCGAGCGTTCCTCAACGATAAGCTCGATTTAGCCCAGGCGGAAGCCATTGCCGACCTGATCGATGCCAGTTCCGAACAGGCGGCGCGTTCGGCGCTAAACTCATTACAGGGGGCATTTTCCACCCGCGTTAACCACCTTGTGGAAGCACT
This sequence comes from Salmonella sp. 32070601201500089SM, assembly GCF_017573605.1. Classification (NCBI taxonomy): domain Bacteria; kingdom Pseudomonadati; phylum Pseudomonadota; class Gammaproteobacteria; order Enterobacterales; family Enterobacteriaceae; genus Salmonella; species Salmonella sp. 32070601201500089SM. The sequence continues at coordinate 47,131 of NZ_JAGETK010000019.1, read as the reverse complement.
TACTCACCTGCGAATCTACGTCGAAGCGGCTATCGATTTTCCGGATGAGGAGATCGACTTTCTCTCTGACGGCAAAATTGAAGCGCAGCTCAATGGCGTCATCGCCGATCTTGACGCCGTGCGCACCGAAGCGCGCCAGGGCAGCCTGCTGCGCGAAGGGATGAAGGTAGTGATTGCCGGACGCCCGAATGCCGGGAAATCCAGCCTGCTGAATGCGCTGGCAGGCCGTGAAGCGGCCATTGTTACCGATATCGCCGGTACCACGCGCGACGTGTTGCGCGAGCATATTCACATCGACGGGATGCCGCTGCATATCATCGATACCGCCGGACTACGCGACGCCAGCGACGAAGTTGAGCGTATCGGCATCGAACGCGCCTGGCAGGAGATTGAACAGGCCGATCGCGTGCTGTTTATGGTGGATGGCACCACGACGGACGCCGTTGACCCTGCCGACATCTGGCCGGACTTTATCGCCCGTCTGCCCAAAAATCTACCGATTACCGTGGTACGTAACAAGGCGGATATCACCGGCGAAACGTTGGGTATTAGTGAAGTAAACGGTCACTCACTGGTTCGCCTCTCGGCGCGTACCGGCGAAGGCGTCGACGTGTTGCGTAACCACCTCAAGCAGAGCATGGGGTTTGATACCAATATGGAAGGCGGCTTCCTGGCCCGCCGCCGTCACCTACAGGCGCTGGCGGAAGCCGCTGAACATCTTGAGCAGGGCAAAGCGCAGTTATTAGGCGCATGGGCGGGGGAACTGCTGGCGGAAGAGTTGCGCCTGGCGCAGCAAAGCTTAAGCGAGATTACCGGCGAGTTTACCTCCGACGACCTGCTGGGACGGATTTTCTCCAGCTTCTGTATTGGTAAATAACGTTGTGTTGCCCGGTGGCACGATGCTTACCGGGCCTACAAAACCCGTAAGCCGGATAAGGCGTTTATGCCGCCATCCGGCAGCAATAATTTCCCATGAGGAAATCACTGTTGTCCAAATGGCAACTCGTCTCGCGCAACGTCGCCCCGTATTCTTAGCGCCACACTTTTCGTGAGGCCGCTATGAAACGTTTTCTACTGTGTAGTTTTGCCCTGGTTTTACTCTATCCTGCCGGTATTGATATGTATCTGGTCGGTTTACCGCGTATAGCCGTCGATCTGAACGCCAGTGAGTCGCAGTTGCATATCGCCTTCTCCGTTTACCTGGCCGGAATGGCGACGGCCATGCTGTTTGCCGGGAAGATAGCCGATCAGTCAGGCCGCAAACCGGTCGCGATCGTCGGCGCGATCGTCTTTATGATGGCCTCACTGCTTTGTTCACGGGCGTCGGAAGGCTCGCTATTTCTGAGTGGGCGTTTTCTTCAGGGAATAGGTGCAGGCGGCTGCTATGTGGTGGCGTTCGCCATTCTGCGCGACACGCTCGACGAGCATCGCCGGGCGAAAGTGCTGTCATTATTGAATGGGATTACCTGTATTGTGCCGGTACTCGCCCCGGTGGTGGGGCATTTGATTATGCTTCGTTTCCCCTGGCAAAGTCTGTTCTATACGATGTCCGCGATGGGCATTATTGTGGGCCTGTTATCACTGTTTATCCTGCGCGAGACGCGCCCGGTAAGGCTGGCTCCACGCGATTTATCACGATCGTCGCCCGCCGCCGAGTCGCTGATTAACCGTTTTTTCGTTAGTCGACTGGCGATCACCACCCTTAGCGTGTCGGTGATCCTGACCTTTGTCAATGCCTCTCCAGTGCTGCTGATGGAGGTGATGGGATTTAGCCGTGGCGACTATGCCATTACCATGGCGCTCACCGCAGGCGTCAGTATGGTCGTCTCTTTTTCCACCACTTTTGCGCTTGGGTTATTTAAGCCGCGAACCTTAATGCTCGTCTCACAGGGGCTGTTTTTGACGGCTGGCGTGACGTTAAGCCTTGCTCATACCAATACCGTCACACTCTTTGGCCTGACGCTTATCTGCGCCGGATTCTCGGTTGGTTTTGGCGTCGCGATGAGCCAGGCGCTGGGGCCGTTTTCGCTGCGCGCCGGAGTGGCCAGTTCCACGCTCGGTATCGCGCAGGTTTGCGGTTCATCACTGTGGATTTGGCTGGCGGCAATACTCGGTATCAGCGCGATGAATATGCTGATCGGGATTCTGATTGGTTGTAGCATAGTGAGTATTCTGCTGATCTTCTCCGTCACGCCCAACAGGTCCGTAGCCGAGCATGAAGAAATCCCTTACCAATCTCGACCTTAATTTGCTGTTATGCCTACAGTTACTCATGCAGGAGCGCAGCGTCACTAAAGCTGCAAAACGGATGAACGTAACGCCCTCAGCGGTCAGCAAATCGCTGGCGAAACTCCGGGCATGGTTTGACGATCCGCTGTTCGTCAATACGCCGCTGGGCCTGGCGCCGACGCCGCTGATGGTCAGTATGGAGCAAAGTCTGGCGGACTGGATGCAGATGGGGAATCAACTGCTTGATAAACCGCATCATCAAACGCCGCGCGGTTTAAAATTTGAGTTGGCAGCAGAGTCGCCGCTGATGATGATTATGTTTAATTCACTGTCGCAGCAGATTTATCAGCGCTATCCGCAGGCTACCATTAAGGTTCGCAACTGGGATTATGACTCGCTGGAGGCGATTACGCGTGGGGAAGTCGATATCGGATTTACCGGACGCGAAAGCCATCCCCGCTCGCGAGAATTGCTCAGTCTGTTACCGCTCGCGATTGATTTTGAGGTACTGTTTAGCGATTTACCGTGGGTCTGGCTGCGGGAAGATCATCCGGCGCTGCGCGAAGCGTGGGATCTGGACACTTTTCTGCGCTACCCGCATATCAGTATTTGCTGGGAGCAAAGCGATACCTGGGCGCTGGATGATGTCCTGCAAGAAATGGGACGCAAACGCCATATTGCGTTGAGCCTGCCGGGGTTCGAGCAGTCGCTCTTTATGGCCGCCCAGCCGGATCACACCCTGATAGCAACCGCGCCGCGCTATTGCCAGCACTACAATCAGCTCCACCAGCTACCGTTAGTGGCGCGCCCCCTGCCTTTTGATGCGCAACAGCGGGAAAAGCTGATGGTGCCATTTACCCTATTATGGCACAAACGTAATAGTCATAATCCCAAGATTGTGTGGCTACGACAGGCTATCAACACGCTCTGCCGTCGCCTTATCTGACCACCTGTGTTGATAAATTAACCTTACTCTTACCAGAAATGTCACCGTCTGATTAAAGAACCTTCTGAAATTGAATTTTTAGCGCGTAAAACCTGTCCATAATTTACGTTAATGTTACTCTCGTCATTATCACGGCCCATTAATCACGGAGCGAAAAATGGCGACTCACTTTGCCAGAGGGATACTTACGGAGGGACAGTTGGTTTCAATTCGTCTCTCTTCGTCTTGCCATATTGAAGCCAGAAACCTGCCTGCTCACCGACGAACGCGTTTTCTCGCCTCCAGAGGCCTTCTTGCCGAACTGATGTTTATGCTGTACGGAATTAGCGAGCTGCCGGAAATCATTATTCAGGCGAAAGGTAAACCCGCGTTTCGTGACAAAAATCTGCCAGGCTTTTCTATCTCCTACGCCGGAAATATGGTTGGCGTGGCGTTGACCACCGAAGGAGAGTGCGGGCTGGATATGGAATTACAGCGCACCTCCCGCGGCTTTCACCATCCGCATTCGCTCGAACGCCACCCTTTCTCCCGTAATGAAAACTTATGGGTAGCCAATCAAAACGATCCCAACGAAGCGCGAGCGCAACTCATCACATTGCGCCAGAGCGTGTTAAAACTCACCGGCGATGTCATGAATGACGATCCGCGGGAGCTGCAACTTTTACCCGTTGCCGGACGCCTGAAGTGCGCGCATGTCACACAGCTTGAAGCCGTATGCGATGCGGAAGATGTGCTGGTATGGTCCGTAACCGTTACGCCAGCGATAGAAAAATTAAAAGTGTGGGAGTTCGATGGCAAACTGGGCTGGAAAAGCCTGCCCGATATCCAGACGCGCGCCAATGAGCCAACCGGTCGTCTGATGCGATTCGCCCAACTCCCCGCCGCCAAATCGTATACGCTTAATCGTTCATAATGAAAAAAGGGGCACGTATGTCTGAAACGCTGAATGTGGTTACACTGCTGGGAAGTTTACGCAAAGGTTCCTTTAACGGGATGGTGGCGCGTACGCTGCCTAAAGTCGCGCCGGCAGGAATGACGGTATCGCCGCTGCCTTCGATCGGGGATATTCCGCTGTATGACGCCGATATCCAGCAGGACGAGGGATTTCCAGCCAGCGTAGAGGCGCTGGCGGAGCAGATTCGCAACGCCGAAGGCGTCGTCATTGTGACGCCGGAATATAACTATTCCGTTCCCGGCGGCCTGAAGAATGCCATCGACTGGCTATCCCGTCTGCCTGAGCAGCCGCTGGCGGGTAAGCCCGTTCTTATCCAGACCAGCTCAATGGGGGCGATTGGCGGCGCGCGCTGCCAGTATCATCTGCGCCAGATTCTGGTGTTCCTTGATGCGATGGTGATGAACAAACCGGAGTTTATGGGCGGCGTGATTCAGAATAAAGTCGACCCGCAGACTGGAGAAGTGGTGGATCAGGGAACGTTAGATCATTTGACCGGTCAGCTGACCGCATTTGGCGAGTATATTCAGCGCGTTAAAGCGTAAGTTATTTAAAAACCCTCCCCCCGATGGGGCGAGGGTTCATTTCATCAGTGTGCGTCAATAAACACAATCTTCAGCACAAATAACAGCGCGACAATCACTACGCACGGGCTAAGGTCGCGCAGGCGACCGGTACCGATTTTCATCACGCAGTAAGAGATAAAGCCCAGCGCGATACCTTCGGTGATCGAGAAGCTAAACGGCATCATTACCGCCGTAATAAATGCCGGGACCGATTCGGTTAAATCCTGCCAGTTTACCCGCGCCAGGCTGGAGGTCATCAGCACGCCGACGTAAATCAGCGCGCCCGCCGCCGCGTAAGGCGGCACCATGCCCGCCAGCGGCGACAGGAAGATAACCAGCAGGAACAAAATACCGACCACCACCGCCGTCAAACCGGTGCGACCGCCCACCGAAACGCCGGAAGAGGACTCAATATAAGCGGTCACAGAAGACGTTCCGACAAATGCGCCAGTGACAGAAGAGATACTATCAACAAACAGCGCCTGCTTCATGCGCGGGAATTTGCCTTTCTCATCCGCCAGGCCGGCTTTATCGGTCACGCCAATCAGCGTACCGGAGGAGTCAAACAGGTTTACCAGCATGAAGGAGAAAATAACCCCCGCCAGGCCAAGATTGAACGAGCCTGCCAAATCGACATGCCCTACCACGCTGGTGACGCTTGGTGGCGCGGAGACAATGCCGTTGTAGTGTACATCACCCATCATCCAGCCAAGCAGCGTCGTGACGATGATGGACACCAGCACCGCCGCATGAATGTTGCGCGAAGCGAGAATCGCAATAATAAAGAATCCGAGAACCCCCAGCAGCACGCTGTGCGAGGTCAGGTTGCCGATGCTGACCAGCGTTTCCGGGTTAGCGACGATCACGCCGGCGTTTTTCAGCCCCATCATGCCGATAAACAGGCCGATGCCGCTGGTGATGCCCACGCGCAGGCTGACCGGAATGTTGGCGATCATCCAGTAACGCACGCGGAAGATAGTCAGCAATAAAAGACCAACAGCGCCCCAGAAAATGGCGCCCATGCCTACCTGCCACGGCAGTCCCATTGCCTGCACAACCACGAAGGCAAAGAACGCATTCAGCCCCATCGCGGGCGCCAGCGCCACCGGCAGGTTAGCGAACAGACCCATCAGAATACTGCCAAAGGCCGCAATCAGACAGGTGGTCACAAAGACGGCGCTGGTGTCCATGCCAGCTACGCCCAGAATTTGCGGGTTAACAAAAACGATATAAACCATCGTCAGGAAAGTGGTAAAACCGGCGATCACTTCGGTTCGTGCCGTCGTGCCATGTTCGCGCAGTTTAAACACGCGTTCCAGCATACCCTGACCAGAAGCCTGGGTGGTGTGTTGTTGACTCATTATCAATTTCCGGAGAAAGGAGGGAAAATTCGCCGTTATCCTATACCAAAATGCGACACCTGGCGCAGTTGTGTGGTAATTTTTTTCACTCAATTTGTTAGTACGGCAACGATTGCGTCCCCTCATTCAGCATTACGTAAACGTTAAACTTGTTAAAATGGAAATGACATGTCCCAAATCGAAGCAGTGTTTTTTGACTGTGACGGCACGCTGGTCGACAGTGAAGTGATTTGCTCGCGCGCCTATGTCACTATGTTCCGGCAGTTCGGCATTACGCTTGAGCTCACGGAAGTATTCAGACGCTTTAAAGGCGTAAAACTCTACGAAATTATCGATACCATCAGTAAAGAGTATGGCGTTGCGCTGGCAAAGGCGGAGCTGGAGCCGGTGTACCGCGCGGAAGTGGCGCGTCTGTTCGATACCGAACTGGAAGCGATCGCGGGCGCAAATACCCTGCTGGAGAGCATTAAGACGCCGATGTGCGTGGTATCCAACGGGCCGGTCAGTAAGATGCAGCATTCGCTGGGTAAACTGGGCATGTTGCATTATTTTCCCGATTTGCTGTTTAGCGGTTACGATATTCAACGCTGGAAGCCCGATCCGGCGCTGATGCTCCATGCGGCGAACGCCATGAAGGTCAATGTTGAGAAGTGTATTCTGGTGGATGATTCCAGCGCAGGCGCGCAGTCAGGAATTGCGGCGGGAATGGAAGTGTTTTATTTCTGCGCCGATCCGCATAACAAGCCGATCGATCACCCTAACGTGACGACGTTTACCGATTTGGCGCAGTTGCCGGGATTGTGGAAAGCGCGCGGGTGGGAGATTACGCGTTAACTGAAATGCCGGATGGCGCTGACGCTTATCCGGCCTACTTTCTACGTTTTTATTACTCTTTCGGATCTTTCCCCGCCAGCAGCTTATCCAGCTCATCGCCGCCCACGTGACGGAAATCCTGCCCCTTCACGAAGTAGAAGATGTATTCGCAGATATTCTGGCAGCGGTCGCCGATACGCTCGATAGAGCGCGCGCAGAACAGCGCGGTCAGCACGCTTGGAATGGTGCGCGAGTCTTCCATCATGTAGGTCATCAGCTGACGCACGATGCCTTCATATTCCTGGTCAACTTTCTTGTCTTCACGGTAGATACGCACAGCTTCGTCGAGATCCATGCGCGCGAACGCATCCAGCACGTCGTGCAGCATCTGCACGGTGTGGCGGCCCAGTGACTCCAGACTCACCAACAGCGGCTGGTGCTGCTGGGAGAATTTCTCCAGCGCGGTACGGCAGATTTTATCCGCCACGTCGCCAATGCGCTCCAGCTCGGCGATGGTTTTGATAATCGCCATTACCAGACGCAGATCGCTCGCCGTCGGCTGGCGCTTGGCGATAATACGCACGCAGGCTTCATCGATGGCGACTTCCATCATATTAACCTGATGATCGCCTTCTACCACGCGCTTCGCCAGCTCGCTGTCCTGGTTGTGCATGGCGGTGATAGCGTCAGAAAGCTGCTGCTCCACCATGCCGCCCATGGTCATTACCTGAGTGCGGATGCTTTCCAGTTCGGCGTTGAACTGGCCGGAAATATGTTTATTAAGGTTCAGACTGTCCATTACGCACTCCTGAATTAACCGTAACGACCGGTGATATAGTCTTCTGTTTGTTTCTTCGCGGGCTTGGTGAACAGATCGTCCGTGTTGCTGAACTCAATCAACTCGCCCAGGTACATAAACGCCGTATGATCGGAGCAACGTGCCGCCTGCTGCATGTTGTGGGTCACGATCACCACGGTGTAATCCTGTTTCAGCTCGGTGATCAGCTCTTCAATACGCCCGGTAGAGATCGGGTCCAGAGCTGAGCATGGCTCATCCAACAGCAGCACTTCCGGGCGAATGGCGATACCGCGCGCAATGCACAGGCGCTGCTGCTGACCACCGGAGAGAGAGTACCCGCTCTGGTGCAATTTATCTTTGGTTTCGTTCCATAATGCGGCTTTGGTCAACGCCCACTGCACGCGCTCGTCCATATCGGCACGAGACAGCTTCTCAAACAGACGCACGCCAAAGGCGATATTGTCATAGATGGACATCGGGAACGGCGTCGGCTTCTGGAATACCATCCCCACTTTTGCGCGCAGCAGCGCGATATCCTGGGTGTTGGTGAGAATATTGTCGCCATCCAGCAGAATTTCACCTTCCGCGCGCTGCTCCGGATAAAGCGAATACATTTTATTGAAGGTACGCAGTAGCGTTGATTTACCACAGCCGGATGGCCCGATAAATGCCGTTACCTGATTCTTCGCGATATCCAGATTAATGTTCTTCAGGGCATGGAATTTGCCGTAGTAGAAGTTCAAATCACGAACCTGAATCTTACTCGGGGCAGTTTCAACCATACTCATTTCACTCTTTTCCTCATCCAGCGCCGCATCCGCCACGCCGTAAAATAATGCCTGATGGCGCTACGCTTATCAGGCCTACAATGTCTTTAACCGTGTTTTTTCTTCGCGAAAACAACACGCGCCAGAATATTCAGCAGCAGTACGCACAGGGTAATAATCAGCACGCCCGCCCAGGCTAATTGTTGCCATTCGGCAAACGGGCTCATCGCGAATTTAAAAATGGTCACCGGCAGGTTGGCGATCGGCTGCATCATGTCGGTGCTCCAGAATTGGTTGGAGAGCGCGGTAAACAACAATGGCGCCGTTTCCCCGGCAATACGGGCAATTGCCAGCAGAATACCGGTCATAATGCCGGAGATAGAGGCTTTCAGCGTAATCGCGGAAATCATCTTCCACTTCGGCGTACCCAGCGCATAAGCGGCTTCACGCAGGCTATCCGGCACCAATTTGAGCATGTTTTCAGTGGTACGGATAACGATCGGTACCTGCAACAGCGCCAGCGCAATCACCCCTGCCCAGCCGGAGAAGTGCTGCATCTGCGCCACCACGATGGTGTAAACAAACAGCCCCACAACAATTGACGGCGCGGAAAGCAGAATGTCGTTAATAAAGCGAATGATTTCCGCCAGCCAGGATTTACGGCCATATTCCGCCAGATAGATCCCGGCCATAATCCCCAGCGGCGTACCCAATACGGTAGCCCAGAGAATCAATAATCCACTCCCCGCCAGGGCGTTCGCCAGCCCGCCGCCCGCCGTGTTCGGCGGCGGCGTCATTTCGGTAAACAGCGCCAGCGACATACCATCAATGCCGCGCGTGATGGTGGACATCAAAATCCAGATCAGCCAGAACAGGCCAAATGCCATCGTCGCCATTGATAGCGTTAGTGCGATACGGTTCTTCATGCGGCGACGCGCCTGCATCTTGCGACGGGATTCCGCGAGCTGCGCGGTGTTCTGCATATCAAGCGTAGCCATTAACGTGCTCCCTCGTTCTTCGCCAGACGCATAATCATGAACTTAGACGCCGCCAGGACGATAAAGGTGATCACAAACAGGATCAGCCCCAGTTCCATCAACGCTGCCACGTGCAGACCCGATTCCGCCTCAGCGAATTCGTTCGCCAGCGCGGAAGTGATGCTGTTGCCCGGCATATACAGCGACGCGCTGTCGAGCTGGTAAGTGTTGCCGATGATAAAAGTGACCGCCATCGTTTCACCCAGAGCACGGCCCAGCCCCAGCATAATGCCGCCGATCACGCCATTTTTGGTGAACGGTAGCACGATACGCCAGATAACTTCCCAGGTAGTACAGCCGATACCGTAAGCGGACTCTTTCATCATTACCGGCGTTTGCTCGAAGACGTCGCGCATAACCGCCGCAATGTAGGGGATGATCATGATGGCGAGGATGACGCCCGCCGCCAGAATGCCGATACCAAACGCCGGGCCGGAGAACAGCGCGCCGACAAACGGAATGTTGGAAAGAATATTGCCGACCGGCTCCTGGAAGTACGTCGCAAACAGCGGCGCGAAGATAAACAGCCCCCACATGCCGTACACGATACTGGGAATTGCCGCCAGCAGTTCAATGGCGATGCCGAGCGGACGCTTTAGCCAGCCTGGCGCCAGCTCGGTTAAAAACAGGGCAATGCCGAAACTGACCGGAACGGCGATCAGCAGTGCGATAAAGGAGGTCACCAGCGTGCCATAAATGGGCACCAGAGCGCCGTAGATATCGTTTGGCGCGTCCCATTCCTTAGTCCAAAGAAATGAGAAACCAAATTTCTGAATACTTGGCCAGGAGGAGATGATCAATGAGACGATAATACCGCCCAACATCAATAGCACAATCAGCGCAGCCAGTTTTACCAGCGCGCTGAAAATCATGTCGCCTTTTTTACCCGGCGGGTTAAAAGCAGGCTTGGTTGCAGCCATAAATTACTCTTTCCATTAAACGCGTTTTACGACGTTGCCCCTGCCGGATGGCGCTACGCTTATCCGGCCTACAACGTGGGCCTGCGGTCGAAACCGTAGGGCGGATAAGCGTAGCGCCATCCGCCAATTCGTTAATTAATACAGCGCCTTACCGTTGCTGTCTTTTATACTGGTCTTCCAGGCGGTACGAACCTGCTCAACAACGTTATCCGGCAGGCTGGCGTAGTCCAGATCATTCGCCTGCTTAGCGCCATTTTTGTAGGCCCAGTCGAAGAACTTCAACACTTCAGCACCCTGCTCAGGTTTCTTCTGCGCTTTGTGGACCAGGATAAACGTGGTGGAGGTGATTGGCCACACATCGTCACCTTTCTGGTTGGTCAGATCCTGCGCGAAGGTTTTGCTCCAGTCTGCGCCTTTCGCCGCATTAGAGAAGCTCTCTTCCGTCGGGCTTACCGGTTTGCCGTCGGCAGAAACCAGTTTGGTGTAGGCCAGGTTGTTCTGCTTAGCGTAAGCGTATTCAACGTAGCCGATAGCGCCTGGCAGACGCTGTACAAATGCCGCGATGCCGTCGTTACCTTTACCGCCCAGACCGGTTGGCCAGTTCACGGTAGAACCCGCGCCCACTTTCGATTTCCACTCGTCGTTGACTTTCGCCAGGTAACTGGTGAACACGAAGGAGGTACCGGAACCGTCAGCGCGACGCACCACAGCGATATTCTGTGAGGGCAGCTTCACGCCTGGGTTCAGTTTGGTGATGGCTTCATCATCCCACTTCTTGATTTTACCGAGGTAGATGTCACCCAGCGTTTTACCATCCAGCACCAGTTCACCGGATTTGAGGCCTGGAATATTCACCGCCAGCACCACGCCGCCGATCACCGTCGGAAACTGGAACAGGCCTTCCTGATTCAGTTTTTCGTCAGACAGCGGCGCATCGGAAGCGCCAAAATCAACGGTATTCGCGGTGATTTGTTTCACGCCGCCGGAAGAGCCTATCCCCTGGTAATTGACTTTGTTACCGGTTTCTTTCTGGTAGGTATCCGCCCATTTGGCATACACCGGCGCAGGAAACGTTGCACCGGCACCTGTCAGGCTTGCTGCTGCAAAGGCAGAGAACGCGCTCATCGATAAGGTCGCGGCGACAACAGTTGCGACAGTGGTACGCATAACTTTCATAATGTCTCCTGCACGGTTTCGGTAAATCGTTGTTTGAGTTGCTACGATGAGCAAAATAGGACAAATTGATGACAGTTATATGTCTTGATTATGACGGTTTGATGACAATGGAAATAAAAAAAGCTGGCCCGGGGAGACACCAGACCAGCCTGCAGGGGGAGATGAATTAGACTGTTTGCGCAACCGCAGACGGTTTCAACAGCGCGTACATCAGGCCGCAGGCAATAGTGCCCAAGGCAATCGAGAGCAGATATTGCATCACATGTTCTACCGCATGTGGGATCGCCAGGACAAAGAGGCCGCCGTGTGGCGCCATCAGTGTACAACCGAAATACATGGATAGTCCCCCGGCGATTGCGCCACCGACCATCGTAGAAGGGATGACGCGCATCGGGTCACGCGCGGCGAAGGGAATCGCCCCTTCAGAGATAAAGCACAGCCCCAGGATAAAAGATGCGTTACCCGCTTCATGCTCAGAAGCAGTGAATTTCGCTCTGGCCGCCCAGGTTGCGACGCCCATTCCTAATGCCGGTACCATCCCTGCCGCCATAATGGCCGCCATTGGCATATAAGAATGAGAAGCCAGTAAACCGACGCCGAAGGTATACGCAGCTTTATTCACCGGCCCACCAAGGTCAAAACCTTGCATTGCGCCCAGCAACATTCCCAGCAAGATAGCATTCGTAGAGGTCATATTCCCCAGGAACGTCGTCAGCCCTTCCATCACCGCAGAAACGGGGCCACCCACCACGTAAATCATGATAAGGCCGGTAACCAGCGTAGACAGTAGCGGCAGAACCAGCACAGGCTTAAGCGCTTCCATTGACGCTGGCAGCTTAATATTTTGCGCCAGAAACCGTACGCTGTAACCGGCCAGAAAACCGGCCACAATCCCTCCCAGGAAACCGGCGCCGCACAGGCTGGCCAACATCCCGCCAATAAGCCCCGGGGCCAGACCCGGACGATCGGCAATTGAGAAGGCAATAAACCCAGCCAGTACCGGCACCATCAGCGCAAAGGCCGCCTTACCACCAATTTGAAATAACGCAGCCGCCAGCGTGCCCGGCTCGTTGAAGGCCTGGATACCGAAGACAAAAGAGAGTGCGATACACAACCCTCCCGCCACCACCAAAGGAAGCATATGGGATACGCCGGTCATTAAATGCTTATAAACGCCAGGTAGCTCTGTTTTACCAGCTGAAGAAGAACGCCCTGCACTCCCCTGATAGACCTCGGCGCTATTGAAAGCATTATCCATTTCCTGCGCACTCTTTTTTAGCGCCGCGCCGGTACTGGTGCGATAGAGTCTTTTGCCAACAAAGCCTGACAGATCCAGCTCAATATCCGCCGCGATAATCACCACATCCGCTTGCGCTATCTCTTCCGCGGTCAGCGTGTTCTTCGCCCCGACGGAACCGCGGGTTTCAACCTTGATCCAGTCACCACGCTTGCGGGCTTCAATTTCCAACGCTTCTGCCGCCATAAAGGTATGGGCGACGCCCGTCGGACAGGCCGTCACAGCAACAATTTTTTTAGTCATAGTAGGGTACCCTGTTCTTTTAATTTAAAGAAAAAGCGGGAAAAAATGTTACAGGCGTGACCAGGCCGCTGCTTTCTGGAACAGCGCGTCATCCGGGCGAATCCCGGTATAAAGGACAAATTGCTCCACGGCCTGAATAGCAAACACTTCGGAACCGGTAATCACGGTTTTACCGCGTTCACGGGCGTAGCGGATCAGCGGCGTGACGGGCGGTAGCGCCACCACATCAAAGATAACGCTCGCCTTATCCACTTCCTGTTCGGAATAAGAGAGTTTGTCGGCATCATTACCGCCAGCCATTCCGATAGGCGTGGCGTTAATTAACAAATCGGCTTCAATACCGTCGGTATCCGGGCGCCATTCATAGCCATAGAGTTCGGCCAGTTGTTTACCTGACGCTTCATCAATCGCGACAATATAACCACGGGTAAACCCCGCATCCTTCAGCGCGCAGGCCACCGCCTTTGCCATACCACCGCTGCCACGCAAAGCAAACACCAGGTCGGGAGAGACCTTGTAACTCGCCAGCAAGCGAGCTATTGCAATGTAATCGGTGTTGTACGCCTTCAGATGGCCATTGGTATTCACAATGGTATTAACTGAGTGAATGGCCTGAGCAGAAGCATCCAGTTCATCCACCAGCGGAATGCAGGCTTCTTTAAACGGCATAGAGATCGCGCACCCACGGATCCCCAGACCGCGCACGCCGCTAATGGCCTGCGTAAGATCGGTCGGCGAGAAAGCTTTGTAGAGATAATTGAGATCCAGCGCTTCGTACAGATAGTTGTGAAAGCGTGTACCGAAGTTACTTGGGCGTGCCGCCAGGGACATGCAGACCTGAGTATCTTTATTAATGCGCTTTGTCATGATGAATCCTCATAGAAGTTGCGATAGAGAAAATCATCGGCTAAAAAGGGGATATTAAAAATTGCTCATTCCCGTTCGGGAAATTTCACCTTTTATGACAACCCGGCACACTGAACAAAAATACTTAAAGCTACTCCAGCACTATGGCGATAAGCCCGTTAGCGTGACGCTACAGGAGCTGGCGGATGTGTTGTTCTGCACCCGGCGGCATATGCGTAATCTGTTGCTTCAGATGCAGGAGGCAAAGTGGCTCATCTGGCAATCACAGGCCGGACGTGGGCATCGCGCCCGGCTTCACCTGCGCTATAAACCAGAACAGCTGTTAAGCGAAAAGGCGGAGCAGTTACTGGAGTCTGGTCATATTGATCAGGCCATTCAACTGCTGGGTAAAAATAAGCACCAGGTGGCGCAACTGTTGCGTTCAAAGCTGGGCTATAGCGTGCGGGCAGACTATCAGCGGCTGTGCATCCCCTATTACCGGACAATGCCGTCGCTGTGCCCCGGCATACCGTTGCGTCGCTCTGAGCAGCATCTGGTCAGGCAGATTTTTAGCGGCCTGACGCGCATAAATGAGGAAAAAGGTGAAGTCGAAGCCGATCTTGCCCACCACTGGCGGCAGATTGATCCACTGCGCTGGCGTTTTTATCTGCGCCCCGCCGTCCTCTGGCATGATGGTCAGGAGCTGACGATCGACGCGGTTATCGCTTCACTGACCCGCAGCGCTAAGCTGCCGTTGTTCTCGCACTTGCAGACCATTCAGGCCACCGGGCCGCTGAGCCTTGAAATTACGCTGGCGCACCCGGATAACCGACTGCCTCTGCTGCTCAGCCATATTGATGCCATGATCCTACCGCCTGACCATACACAACGCGCTGATTTCCCGGCACATCCTGTGGGGACTGGCCCTTATGAGGTGGTGGAAAACAATGGCTTTCATCTGCAAATGAAGGCCTTTGACCACTATTTCGGTTTGCGCGGGCTGCTGGATGAAGTGGAGGTCTTTATCTGGCCGAATTTAACGGAGACAGACAACCTGGCGGAATCGCTGTCGGATAACGACACGGCAGCCTGGCTCAGTTCCAGCCTGAGCGATGAGGATTACGTTTCCGGACGGCTTAGCCAGGTATCAGGCAAACCTTCTGACAACCTGCGCGAGATGTTTCTTGAGCGTGGAGGATATTTTTTATTATGCGACAGCCGCTCCCCGCACTGGCATACCGCCGAACATCGCCGCTGGCTACGGGAAACACTCAGCCCTTACGCCATACTCCAGCATCTGAGTGAGGCAATTCGCCCCTTCTGGGTACCGGGCGGCAGCCTGCTGTCCTCCTGGTTTCATACTATTGAGGCGGGCCCGGCCTGTTCACCTTTTATCTCGTCGTCGCCCTACGCAAAACTGCGTCTGGCCTATCACGATCAGCACCCTGAATTTCCAATGCTCCTGGATATCATGCAAGAGATCATGCGCCAGCAGGGCATTTTACTTGAGGGCGTTGAGCTGAATTATGATGACTGGGCGAATGGCAAAGCCAATGTGGATCTCTGGCTGGGGACGGTCAATTTCCCCATTCCCGAAGAGTGGAACGTCGGTACATGGCTACTGGGCTCCCCTTTACTGCGCCACGCCATCAGTGGTGGGGATGATGCGCTGCTGGCCCAATGGGAAACCCAGTGGCATGCCGAAACCATCAGCGCGGAACAACTGGTCAGGGAAACCACCCGTTCAGGCTGGCTACAGCCGCTTTTTCACCACTGGATGCGACTCAAAAGCCCCGACCGGGCCAGGGGGATCCACCTGAATAACCTGGGGTGGTTTGATTTCCGATCCACCTGGATTGAGCCAGGGCCTTAAAGAAGAGAATGTGACCGGGTGCCCGTAGCGCAGGCAGGCGTAGCACCTCTTAGTCGCTCTTCAGCCACCATAGAGAAAGAACAGCGCCTGTCACAGCGCACAAAAAAAGGCCGTCTGTCGACGGCCTTCTGCCTGGTGCAACATTTGTACTTACTCTACCGTCACCGATTTCGCCAGGTTACGCGGCTGGTCAACGTCGGTGCCTTTAATCAGCGCCACGTGATACGCCAGCAGTTGCAGCGGAACGGTGTAGAAGATAGGCGCAATGACCTCTTCCACATGCGGCATCTCGATGATGTGCATGTTGTCGTTGCTGACGAAACCCGCATCCTGATCGGCGAAGACGTACAACTGACCGCCACGTGCGCGAACTTCTTCGATGTTGGATTTCAGTTTCTCCAGCAGTTCGTTGTTCGGCGCCACCACAATCACCGGCATATCGGCGTCAATCAGCGCCAACGGCCCGTGTTTCAGCTCGCCTGCAGCATAGGCTTCCGCGTGAATGTAAGAGATCTCTTTCAGCTTCAGCGCGCCTTCGAGTGCAATCGGATATTGATCGCCACGCCCCAGGAACAGCGCATGGTGTTTGTCAGAGAAATCTTCCGCCAGGGCTTCGATACGTTTGTCCTGCGACAGCATCTGCTCAATACGGCTCGGCAGCGCCTGTAGGCCATGAACGATATCATGCTCAATGGACGTATCCAGACCTTTCAGACGCGCCAGTTTCGCCACCAGCATCAACAGCACGGTTAACTGGGTGGTGAAGGCTTTGGTAGATGCTACGCCAATTTCCGTACCCGCGTTGGTCATCAGCGCCAGATCGGATTCACGCACCAGCGAAGATCCCGGCACGTTACAAATGGCCAGAGAGCCCAAATATCCCAGCTCTTTCGACAGACGCAGGCCAGCCAGGGTATCTGCCGTTTCGCCAGACTGGGAGAGCGTGATCATCAGGCTGTTACGGCGCACGGCAGATTTGCGATAGCGGAATTCAGAGGCGATTTCAACGTCGCACGGAATACCTGCCAGCGATTCAAACCAGTAACGGGAAACCATACCGGAATTGTAAGAAGTACCACAGGCGAGGATCTGAATATGCTCAACCTTCGACAACAGATCATCGGCGTTCGGTCCCAGCTCGCTTAAATCCACCTCACCGTGGCTGATGCGCCCGGTAAGGGTGTTTTTGATCGCGTTCGGCTGTTCGTAGATCTCTTTCTGCATGTAGTGGCGGTAAATACCTTTATCGCCCGCGTCATATTGCAGATTAGATTCGATATCCTGACGTTTTACTTCCGCGCCGGTGTTATCGAAGATATTTACCGAACGGCGAGTGATTTCAGCGATATCGCCCTCTTCAAGGAAGATAAAGCGACGAGTCACTGGCAACAGCGCCAGCTGGTCAGAAGCGATAAAGTTTTCGCCCATACCCAGGCCAATCACCAGCGGGCTACCAGAACGTGCCGCCAGTAGGGTATCCGGGTGACGGGTATCCATGATCACTGTACCGTACGCACCACGCAGTTGCGGGATAGCACGCAGAACAGCCTCACGCAGAGTACCGCCCTGTTTCAGTTCCCAGTTTACCAGGTGTGCAATCACTTCGGTGTCGGTTTCAGAAACGAAGGTATAGCCACGCGCTTTTAACGCTTCACGCAGCGGTTCATGGTTTTCGATGATGCCGTTATGCACCACCACAATGTGTTCAGAAACATGCGGATGCGCGTTAGCTTCTGAAGGTTCACCGTGCGTCGCCCAGCGAGTGTGAGCAATACCAGTGCCGCCATGCAGAGGATGTTCTTCCGCTGCCTGAGCCAGCATCTGGACTTTACCGAGGCGACGCAGGCGGGTCATATGACCTTCTGCATCCACCACGGCCAGACCGGCAGAGTCATATCCGCGGTATTCCAGACGACGTAAACCTTCGAGAAGGATTTCAGCTACATCACGCTGCGCGATAGCGCCAACAATTCCACACATAGTTTTATTTCCTGATTATGGCATTACGCCATGCGTTGTCGCTGACCTGTATGCCCGTCGTTGCGGGCGCCCCGAGCCTTGTAGAGAGTGGGGTTATTTTTATAAGTACTGCTCATGGAGCGGAGGATTATTTTATCCTCTCATCTCCGGTCTGCCGGATGGCGCTGACGCTTATCCGGCTTACAAAATCACTTTTTCTTCACCGGACGCTGCCAGCCTTGCTTATGCACCTGCGGCACGCGGCTTAATACCAGTTCATTGTCAGCTACGTTACGGGTGACGGTAGTCCCTGCGGCGATGGTGGCCCCTTTACCAACAGTAACCGGCGCCACCAGTTGGGTATCGGAGCCGACAAACACATCGTCGCCAATAACCGTTTTGAATTTGTTCGCGCCATCATAGTTACAGGTGATGGTCCCCGCGCCGATATTCACGTTGTCGCCAATTTCCGCATCTCCCAGGTAGGTCAGATGGCCGGCTTTAGAACCTTTACCGAGACGCGCTTTTTTCATTTCAACGAAATTGCCGACGTGAGCGCCCGCTAACAGCTCCGCGCCGGGACGCAGGCGAGCAAACGGGCCGATGGTGCAGGCCGCTTCCAGATGCGCATCTTCCACCACGCTGTATGGGCTAATTTCGCAGTCATCGCCAATAACGCTGTTTTTAATAATGCAGCCCGCGCCGATCTTCACGCGGTGACCGAGCGTTACATAACCTTCGATGATAACGTTAGCGTCAATTTCGACATCCATTCCACAATGAAGGGTGCCGCGGAGATCAAAACGTGCCGGATCGCGCAACATAACACCGGATAACAGCAGTTTCTCCGCCTGTTCGGCCTGGTAAATACGCTCCAGACGAGAAAGCTGTAGACGGTTATTCACGCCGTCCGTTTCGCTGATGCGAGCCGGATGCACCGCGGCGATTTCCCGTCCTTCCTGATAAGCCAGCGCGATGATATCTGTGATGTAATATTCACCCTGCGCATTATTGTTAGTCAGCTTAGACAGCCAGCGTTTCAGGTCCGCGCCGTTGGCGATCAGAATACCGGTGTTAATTTCCTGAATCTGACGCTGTTCATCAGTGGCGTCTTTATGTTCAACGATGCCGGTCACTTTACCGTTTTCACGCGTAATACGGCCATAGCCGCTCGGATCGTCCAGCTTCACGGTTAATAACCCAATACCACCCTGCGGTTTGGCATCGCGCAGGCGCTGTAAGGTTTCAACCGAAATCAGCGGCACGTCGCCGTAAAGCATTAAAATATCTTCATCGTCGCTAAAGAAGGGCGCGGCCTGCTGCATTGCGTGACCTGTACCCAACTGTTCCGCCTGAAGCACCCAGTTCAGCTTGTCATCTTTCAGGGTCTGTTTTAACAACTCGCCACCGTGGCCATAGACCAGATGAACCTGTGCGGCCCCTAATTTAGTAGCTGCATCAATGACATGCTGCACCATGGGTTTACCCGCCAGCGTGTGCAGCACTTTAGGAATATCGGAATACATGCGTGTGCCTTTACCTGCGGCAAGGATCACTACGCTCATAGCACTATTTAACATACGCGTCCTGACTGTAATTTGAGAACGAATTTATACTGTTTCACGTTGAAAATACTACA
Organism: Salmonella sp. 32070601201500089SM; assembly: GCF_017573605.1. Lineage (NCBI taxonomy): Bacteria > Pseudomonadati > Pseudomonadota > Gammaproteobacteria > Enterobacterales > Enterobacteriaceae > Salmonella > Salmonella sp. 32070601201500089SM. The sequence goes on along the minus strand of NZ_JAGETK010000019.1, from coordinate 27,708 downwards.
TTTTTTTCATCGTAAAATGGAAGAAGGATAAAACGCTCACCGGGATAACATCCCCGCCTGCTAATGAATCATTTTCGTTCATTACCGCGCCTCTTGTCTCCTGAAAAGTAAAAACACCCGCGTATTGGCAACGTAGTCCGATGTTTTTGCTGTTTTTTTACTCCATAAATAAAGAAGATAACGTAATAAAGCGCAGGGGAGTCAGAAAAGCAAAAACCAGCGACAGAGGCCGCTGGTTTTCCGTTGCGCGTATTTTTTACTTAATTACGCGACATAAAAATCCGCAAAATATACCAGAACATGGTCGCGATAGAAGCGAACAGATGTAATGCCGCGCCAGCAGGGCGATCGGTAGGGTAATGGTGAATAATGTTAGAAGTATCGTAAAGTATAAACCCGGCGCACAGCAGTACCATTAGCGCAGAAAACCAGACGCCCAGCGAGAAGCCGCAGATGACGCTGGCAATAATCGCGCCAAAAGCAATGAACCCAGCCATAGTCAGAAACGAGCGCAGAAAAGAAAAGTCTTTTTTTATGGAAAAAGCGGTAAACGTCAGACCGCCAACCAGCAACAGGGTCGTTATTGCCGCCGCGCCAATGCTCGACGGGTTAATATACGCCGCCACCGTTAACAGGGGGGCAAAAATCAGGGATTCTGCCAACACATAAATCCCCAGCCCGATAAGTTGCGTTTGATTAGTCCCCGCATTATCCGCCAGACGGGTCGCCAGCATTCCCACCAGCATAAAAGCGCCGAGAACAACCAACCAGCTATATCTTCCACCAGCCAGCAGCACATCAAGCGCATACTCCCCGACCCCTATAAAACTCCACGCAGCGCTCAATACGATAAAACCGACAATGGCGACGGCGAGATGAAGATAAGCGCGACGAATAAAGGTAGTACGATCAATCCTTGAGTCGGGTTGTGGACCCGCAAAGGATGGCTGAAATGACATAGTAATAATCCCTCATTTTATGCAATAAAAACGCATCCATTCCTTCCTTCTTCGCACAATGTGCAGATGCCAATGACAGAAAGAAGGATTTAATGAAAACAGCGCTGTCGCTGAAAACGCGTCGCCTTCAGCCGCTTGTTTTTGTCGTTGCTAGTTTATCGAATAAAAATTGAGAGGATAAAAAAAAACCAGTCCGCAATCAGACTGGTTTTATGCTTTCAAGCCGGTGTTACATCGCTTTTTTGGTCAACTCGATAACGCGCAGTTTAGCGATCGCTTTGGCCAGTTCCGCAGACGCCTGAGCGTAATCCACGTCACCGTGCGAGCTCTTAATGTGCTCTTCGGCTTTACGCTTCGCTTCCAGGGCTCGCGCTTCGTCGAGATCCTGACCGCGAATCGCGGTATCCGCCAGAACGGTCACACTGCCAGGCTGCACTTCCAGAATGCCGCCGGACAGATAGATAAACTCTTCATGACCGTGCTGCTTAACGATGCGAATCATACCAGGCTTAATGGCGGTGAGCAGCGGCGCGTGCCCCGGGTAAATCCCCAGTTCGCCTTCGCTACCCGTAACCTGGATTTTCTCGACCAGACCGGAGAACATTTGTTGCTCCGCGCTGACGACATCCAGGTGGTAAGTCATTGCCATATCACCCTCCGATTAAGGCGTTAAAGTTTTTTGGCTTTTTCCACGGCTTCGTCGATGGAACCGACCATGTAGAACGCCTGCTCCGGCAGGTGATCGTATTCGCCTTCCATGATGCCTTTAAAGCCACGGATGGTGTCTTTCAGGGAGACGTATTTGCCCGGAGAACCGGTAAATACTTCCGCCACGAAGAACGGCTGGGACAGGAAGCGCTGAATTTTACGCGCGCGAGCTACCACCAGTTTATCTTCTTCAGACAGTTCATCCATACCGAGGATGGCGATGATGTCTTTCAGTTCCTGATAACGCTGCAGGATGGACTGAACGCCACGCGCGGTGTCGTAGTGTTCCTGACCAACAACCAGCGGATCCAACTGACGGCTGGTGGAGTCCAGCGGGTCAACGGCCGGGTAGATACCCAAGGATGCGATCTGACGGCTCAGTACCACGGTTGCATCTAAGTGCGCAAAGGTGGTGGCTGGAGACGGGTCAGTCAAGTCATCCGCCGGTACGTATACCGCCTGTACGGAGGTGATAGAACCGGTTTTGGTGGAGGTGATACGTTCCTGCAGAACGCCCATCTCTTCCGCCAGAGTCGGCTGATAACCTACCGCGGAAGGCATACGGCCCAGCAGTGCGGATACTTCCGTACCGGCCAGGGTGTAACGATAGATGTTATCGACGAACAGCAGTACGTCACGACCTTCGTCACGGAATTTCTCCGCCATGGTCAGGCCGGTCAGTGCAACGCGCAGACGGTTTCCCGGCGGCTCGTTCATCTGGCCATACACCAGGGATACTTTATCGATAACGTTGGAGTCGGTCATTTCGTGGTAGAAGTCGTTACCCTCACGAGTACGTTCACCTACGCCCGCAAACACAGAGTAACCGGAGTGCTCGATCGCGATGTTACGAATAAGCTCCATCATGTTTACGGTTTTACCTACACCCGCACCACCGAACAGACCGACTTTACCGCCCTTCGCGAACGGGCACATCAGGTCGATAACTTTGATACCGGTTTCCAGCAGTTCCTGAGAGTTTGACAACTCTTCGTAGGAAGGTGCTGCGCGGTGAATCGCCCAACGCTCTTCTTCGCCGATCTCGCCTTTCATGTCGACCGGTTCGCCCAGGACGTTCATGATACGACCCAGCGTGGCTTTACCTACCGGGACTTCGATCGGGTGTTCGAGATCTTTTACATCCAGACCGCGACGCAGACCGTCAGAAGACCCCATCGCGATGGTACGCACGATACCGCCGCCAAGCTGCTGCTGAACTTCCAGCACCAGCTTCTCATTACCATTCTGCACCTCAAGGGCATCGTACACGCGTGGTACGGCATCCTGAGGGAACTCGACGTCGACCACGGCGCCGATTACCTGGACAATCTTTCCAGTAGCCATCTTAAATCCTCTACGAAATAACCTGGTTAAACCGCGGCGGCCCCCGAGACGATCTCGGTGAGTTCCTGAGTAATGCTGGCCTGACGAGCTTTGTTGTATACCAACTGCAGCTCTTTAATCAGGCTGCCGCCATTATCGGTTGCGGCTTTCATCGCCACCATTCGTGCGGCCTGCTCGCTGGCCAGGTTTTCTACCACGCCCTGATAAACCTGAGACTCCACATAACGACGCAGGAGAGTATCCAGCAGCGCTTTCGGGTCTGGTTCATACAGGTAATCCCAGGCTTTACGCTTCAGATCATCATCTTCTGACGCCGGCAGCGGCAGCAGTTGAGTGATCGTCGGCACCTGAGACATGGTGTTAATAAATTTGTTGCTGACAATGTAAAGCTTGTCCAGACGGCCTTCGTCGTAGGCCTGCAACATCACTTTAACCGGACCGATCAGTTCGGACAGAGAAGGGTTATCCCCCATACCTGTCACCTGAGCGACAACGTTGCCGCCTACGGAATTAAAGAATGACACGCCCTTAGAGCCGATCATTGCGAGTTCGCACTGAACGCCTTTATCGGACCATGCCTTCATATCCGCCAGCAGCTTTTTGAACAGGTTAATGTTCAAGCCACCGCACAAACCACGGTCGGTCGACACTACCAGGTAGCCCACGCGTTTAACGTCGCGCTCTTCCAGGTAGGGGTGCTTATATTCCAGATTACCGTTCGCAAGGTGACCAATCACTTTGCGCATGGTCTCTGCATAAGGACGGCTGGCCGCCATGCGATCCTGCGATTTACGCATTTTGGAAGCGGCGACCATCTCCATCGCTTTAGTGATCTTTTGCGTGTTCTGGACGCTTGCGATCTTACTACGTATCTCTTTTGCGCCGGCCATGAGCTTCTCCTCAATGCCTTACGGCCTGCCCTAAGGCAAGCCGCCAGACGTTACCAGGACTGGGTTGCTTTGAAGGAATCGAGGATGCCTTTCAGCTTGCCTTCGATTTCGTCGTTATAGCCACCGGACTGGTTGATCTCTTGCATCAGCGGAGCGTGATCACGGTCGACGTAAGCCAGCAGTGCGGCTTCGAAGCTACCGATTTTCGCCAGTTCGACATCCGCCAGATAACCACGTTCTGCTGCGAACAGAACCAGAGACTGCTGCGCGACGGACATCGGCGCATACTGTTTCTGTTTCAGCAGTTCGGTCACTTTCTGACCGTGGTCAAGCTGTTTACGGGTGGCATCGTCAAGGTCGGATGCAAACTGAGAGAACGCCGCCAGTTCACGATACTGCGCCAGCGCGGTACGAATACCACCGGACAGTTTTTTCATGATCTTGGTCTGGGCTGCGCCACCTACACGGGATACCGAGATACCCGGGTTAACCGCAGGACGAATACCGGCGTTAAACAGGTTAGATTCCAGGAAGATCTGACCATCGGTAATGGAAATTACGTTGGTCGGAACGAACGCGGAAACGTCACCTGCCTGCGTTTCGATAATCGGCAGCGCAGTCAGTGAACCGGTTTTCCCTTTCACTTCACCTTTAGTGAAGGCTTCGACGTAGTCGGCGTTAACACGCGCAGCACGCTCCAGCAGACGAGAGTGGAGGTAGAATACGTCGCCCGGGAATGCTTCACGTCCTGGCGGACGACGGAGCAGCAGGGAGATCTGACGGTAAGCAACAGCCTGTTTAGACAGGTCATCGTAAATGATCAGCGCATCTTCGCCGCGGTCACGGAAGTATTCGCCCATTGCGCAACCGGCATACGGCGCCAGATATTGCAGCGCAGCGGATTCGGACGCGGTCGCCACCACAACAATGGTGTTAGCCAGCGCGCCGTGCTCTTCCAGTTTACGCACCACGTTAGAGATGGTGGACGCTTTCTGGCCGATAGCGACATAGATACATTTGATGCCGGAGTCGCGCTGGTTGATGATGGCGTCGATAGCCAGCGCGGTTTTACCGGTCTGACGGTCACCGATGATCAGTTCACGCTGACCACGACCGATTGGGATCATGGAGTCAACGGCTTTATAGCCGGTCTGCACCGGCTGATCGACAGACTGACGATCGATAACGCCCGGCGCAATCGCTTCAACGGCAGAGAAGCCGTCATTATCAACCGGACCTTTACCGTCGATTGGCGCACCCAAGGTGTTTACCACACGTCCCAGCAGGCCGCGGCCAACCGGAACTTCCAGGATACGACCCGTACATTTAACCTTCATGCCTTCGGCAAGGTCAGCGTATGGACCCATGACTACCGCACCCACGGAGTCGCGCTCCAGGTTCAGTGCGATAGCGTAACGGTTACCCGGCAGGGAGATCATTTCACCCTGCATACAATCGGCCAGGCCGTGAATGCGGATAACACCGTCACTGACAGAAACAATAGTACCTTCGTTGTGAGCTTCGCTCACCACATTGAACTGAGCAATGCGCTGCTTGATCAGTTCGCTGATTTCGGTGGAATTCAGTTGCATGCTCCAGTCCCCTTAAGACTGCAAGACGTCTGCAAGGCGCTCAAGACGGCCGCGTACGCTGCCATCAATGACCATATCACCCGCCCGGATGATAACGCCTGCCATTACAGACTTATCGATTTTGCAATTCAGCTTCACTTTGCGTGACAGACGTTTTTCCATCGCGGCGCTGATTTTCGAAAGCTGCTCTTCACTCAATGCGGTTGCCGACGTAACTTCTACCTCGGAGGTAGCTTCACTGGCGGCACGCAGATGAATAAACTGCTCCAGAACATCCGGGAGCGCGTTCAGACGATTATTTTCAGCCATCACCCGAATCAGGTTCTGACCGTTTTCGTCTAACTGCTCACCGCAGACTGCGATAAACGACTCAGCGAGCGTTTCCGGCGCCAGCGCGCCAGAGAGAAGCTCTGCCATTTGTTCGTTCTTGGTTACCTCGGCGGCAAACGCCAGCATATCCTGCCAGCGCTCTACACTTTGGTGTTCAACGGCAAAGTCAAAAGCTGCTTTGGCGTAGGGGCGAGCTACCGTAACAAATTCAGACATCAGCCCCTCCCTCCTTACAGTTCAGCGACAAGTTTATCCACGATGTCGCTGTTAGCAGCTTCATCCACGGAACGTTCGATGATCTTCTCGGCGCCAGCAACAGCCAGGATAGCAACTTGCTTACGCAGCTCTTCACGGGCGCGTTTACGCTCGGCTTCAATTTCCGCCTGCGCCTGCGCCACGATTTTAGTACGTTCCTGCTCTGCTTCAGTTTTGGCTTCGTCCAGGATCTGAGCGCGGCGTTTGTTTGCCTGCTCGATGATTACCTGAGCTTCCGCTTTCGCTTTTTTCAGCTGGTCGGTCGCGCTGGCCTTTGCAAGGTCAAGATCCTTATGTGCTCGTTCAGCAGAAGCGAGACCGTCAGCAATTTCTTTCTGACGTTTCTCGATGGCTGCCATTAACGGCGGCCATACGTACTTCATGCAAAACCAGACAAAGAGAATAAACGCGATGGCCTGGCCGAGGATTGTTGCGTTAAGATTCACAGCACAATGCCTCTATCTAGTTAACCTTCTGATATTGCTCTTAATTCAAGCAACGCTTACTACGCGACAGCGAACATCACGTACAGACCCAGACCTACAGCGATCATCGGGATAGCATCCACCAGACCCATAACGATAAAGAACTGAGTACGCAGCAGAGGAATCAGATCAGGTTGACGCGCCGCGCCTTCCAGGAATTTACCCCCGAGGATGCCGATACCGATCGCAGCACCGATTGCCGCCAGACCCATCATCACAGCGGCAGCCATGTACAGCAGATCCATATTCAGGTTTTCCATGACAGTCTCCAGTTTGTTTCAGTTAAAACGTAGTAGTGTTGGTAAATTAATGCTCTTCGGACGCCATCGACAGATAGACAATCGTCAGAACCATGAAAATGAAGGCTTGCAGCGTAATAATCAGGATGTGGAAAATGGCCCACGGCACATTCAGAATCCACTGTGACCACCACGGCAACAGACCAGCAATCAGAATGAAAATCAGCTCACCGGCATACATGTTGCCGAACAGTCGCAGACCGAGAGAAACCGGTTTGGACAGCAGACTTACCCCTTCAAGGATTAAGTTGACAGGAATGAACGCCCAGTGATTGAACGGCTGCAGCGTCAACTCTTTTGCGAAGCCGCCGATGCCTTTCATTTTGATGCTGTAGAACAGAATAAGGATGAATACGCCCAGCGCCATCGACAGGGTGATGTTCACGTCAGCAGACGGCACCACGCGCGTTGCCGGCAGACCCAGCCAATGCTCAGCGATATACGGCAGCAGGTCGATAGGCAGTAAGTCCATCAGGTTCATAAGGAATACCCAGACGAAAATCGTCAGGGCCAGCGGCGCAATCAGCTTGCTTTTGCCATGGTACATGTCTTTGACGCTGCCATGCACAAAGCCGACTATCAGCTCAATCGCGGTCTGAAACTTGCCTGGCACGCCGCTGGTCGCTTTTTTAGCAACGCTACGGAACATCACCAGAAACAACAGACCCAGCACCACCGAGAAGAACATGGAGTCAATATTGAGCGTCCAGAAGGTGGCTGGGGGGTTCTGCGGATCCACCAGCGAGAAAGTACGCAGGTCCAACTGAAGGTTATTCAGATGGTGTCCTATGTATTCCTGCGGCGTCATATTTTCTGAAGCCATGATGCCTTTTACCCTTTGTTGTTAATTACAGCCGGCGCCAGTATCTGAACCACCAGCACCAAAACCCACGTAACGATCAGCGGCAAAAACACCGCCTTTAAAACCGCCAACGCCACCACCAGTAAAACCAGCATCGCTAACACCTTGAAGGCTTCACCGAAGGCGAAAGTCCAGGACACGCGGCCCTTAGCAGGTGTATGCGCCTGGTGACGCCAGGCAAATATCATAAACAACATATTAGGCAGTGCCACTGCCAATCCCCCACATACTGCGGAGATGCCCCAGAAGGGGTCTTTGAGGCAAAACAGCAATCCACTTGCTATTACCGCCAGAAACTGAATGAACAGAAGCTTACGAGCAACGTTTCGACTCACGAGCGACACAGACATCACGTTTTTACTCCTGCTCACTTCGAGGTATGCCGCGTGTCGTATAAAACGTTCTTTAAGACTTAGAGTCAAGCATCAAAAAGCGGTCAAATTATACGGTGCGCCCCCGTGATTTCAAACAATAAGTAGCCAAAAGGTGAATAAATGTTTAAATATTTTTCTCTGGCCCGCATTTTTAACTTTTAGCCAAAGTGTGAACGATCGTACAAAACTGCAAATAGCGCGAAAACACTGGCGATAAAGCGTGCACCAGATCACACATTAAACATATTCATGCTTACGCAATTCATTTACGTGTCAATTCATGCCTTTTCATCTTTTTGATATTTAAGCGTAAAACCAAGTACTGTTTTAAAAATACCAGCTTACACCTTAAAAACGCCCCATTGACATTTATAATAAAAATTTAACAAGCAAAAGTGATTTTTCGATTCGATTTTTAGCAGACTGATATTTACAAAGTTGATTACTCTCTGTTTTAACAAAAGAAGCGACGTTGTCATGTTGAAACGAAACCGTAAATCCAGAGTTAAATGTAACAACGCTGAAATGCGTTATACCTGTCGATTTTTAACACAAGCCGCGTCGTTTTTTTTCTATTTTTTTTGATAAAAATTAAACTTTGTTTGACTTAATAATCACCAGATGCCGCTCGCCTTCCAGTTGCGGAACGCGTAATTTTTCAACAGATTCGACGCTAAAATTGTCAGGTAGTGAGGCAATTTCATCCCCTGGCAATTGCCCTTTTAAGGCATAAAAACGCCCTTTCTCTCCCGGCAGATGGTGACACCAGCTCACCATATCATTCAACGATGCGAAAGCGCGGCTGATAACGCCATCAAACGGCGGTTCGGAGGGATAGGCTTCAACGCGGCTTTGAACCGGCGTGATATTTTCCAGTTTCAGTTCGTGCTGGACCTGACGCAGAAAACGTACCCGCTTGCCCAGGCTGTCGAGTAAGGTGAAATGCGCGTCAGGGAGAACAATAGCCAGCGGGATGCCCGGCAGCCCCGGTCCTGTTCCTACGTCGATAAAACGCTGTCCCTGAAGATACGGCGCAACGACTATGCTGTCGAGAATATGGCGTACCAACATTTCGTTGGGATCCCGCACTGACGTCAGGTTGTATGCTTTGTTCCATTTGTGCAGCATATCAACGTAGGCGACCAGCAGCGTTTTCTGGTGATCGGTAAGAGAAATACCGGCATCAGCCAGCAGACGAGAGAGTTTGTTGAGCACGGTCATTACCTGTTAATAATCAAATGCCCGATGCGCTTTCGCTTATCGGGCCTACAAATTTGTAGGGCGGGCAAGCGAAGCGCCCCCGCCAAATTAGTGTTATCAAGCGCTACGACGCAGCATACCTTGTTTTTTCAGCCATACCAGCAGAATGGAGATTGCCGCTGGCGTAACGCCGGAGATACGCGATGCCTGGCCGATAGACGCCGGTTTATGATCGTTCAGCTTGGCGATAACTTCGTTCGACAGACCGGAAACCTGACGATAATCCAGCGTGGCAGGCAGCAACGTATTCTCGTTACGTAGTTGTTTTTCAATCTCATCCTGCTGGCGAGCGATATAGCCTTCGTATTTGACCTGGATTTCCACCTGCTCAGCGGCTTGCTCATCTTCAAGCGCAGGCGCGAATGCGGCAAGCGAAGTGAGCTGCGCGTAGGTCATTTCCGGACGACGCAACAGATCTTCGCCGCTGGCCTCACGGGAGAGAGGCGTGGTCAAATGCGCATTCACTTCATCGGCGGATTCCGCAGACGGCGTTACCCATGTCGATTTCAGCCGCTGACGTTCGCGTTCGATATTTTCCAGCTTCTCGTTGAAGCGCGCCCAGCGTTCATCATCCACCAGACCCAGCTCGCGGCCCATTTCAGTCAGACGCAGATCGGCATTGTCCTCACGTAGCATCAGACGATATTCGGCACGGGAGGTAAACATGCGATACGGCTCTTTGGTGCCCAGCGTACAGAGATCGTCCACCAGCACGCCGAGATAAGCCTGAGAACGCGCAGGCGCCCAGCCCTCTTTGTCGGCGGAAAGACGCGCGGCATTCAGACCAGCGAGCAAGCCCTGCGCCGCAGCCTCTTCATAGCCGGTAGTACCGTTGATTTGACCAGCAAAGAACAGGCCGTGAATAAATTTACTTTCCAGAGTCGGTTTCAGATCGCGCGGGTCGAAGAAATCGTACTCAATCGCGTAACCAGGGCGAACGATCTTCGCGTTCTCCATACCCTGCATGGAACGGACAATCTGCATCTGCACGTCAAACGGCAGGCTGGTGGAGATACCGTTAGGGTAAATCTCGTTAGAGGTCAGTCCTTCCGGCTCAAGGAAGATCTGATGCTGGTTACGATCGGCAAAACGCATCACCTTGTCTTCGATCGAAGGACAGTAGCGTGGGCCGATCCCTTCGATCACGCCAGCGTACATTGGGCTACGATCGAGGTTATTACGAATCACGTCATGGGTTTTCTCATTGGTATGCGTGATGTAACACGGCACCTGTTGCGGATGCTGAGAAGCATTCCCCATAAACGAGAAAACCGGCATCGGGTTATCGCCATGCTGTTGAGACAACACGCTGAAATCGATAGTACGCGCATCAATACGCGGCGGTGTGCCGGTTTTCAGGCGGCTGACGCGTAGCGGAAGCTCACGCAGACGGCGAGACAGCGGGATGGATGGCGGATCGCCAGCACGACCGCCGCTGTAGTTATCCAGACCAATATGAATTTTGCCATCCAGGAAGGTTCCGACGGTCAGTACCACCGCTTTCGCGCGGAATTTGAGCCCCATTTGGGTCACGGCGCCGACAACGCGATCGTTTTCGACAATCAGATCTTCAACAGCTTGCTGGAAGATCATCAGATTCGGCTGATTCTCCAGCGCGGTACGCACCGCCTGGCGGTATAAGACTCGATCCGCCTGAGCCCGGGTAGCGCGAACGGCCGGACCTTTGCTGGCGTTTAGTATCCTAAACTGAATACCTGCCTGATCGATCGCTTTCGCCATCAGACCGCCGAGCGCATCCACCTCTTTTACCAGATGTCCCTTTCCAATACCGCCGATCGCCGGGTTGCAGCTCATCTGTCCCAACGTGTCAATATTGTGTGTCAAAAGCAGAGTCTGTTGACCCATACGCGCTGCGGCCATCGCGGCCTCAGTGCCTGCATGACCCCCGCCAATAATAATGACGTCAAAAGGATCCTGATAAAACATGGTAATTGCCTCGCATAACGCGGTGTGAAAATGGATTGAAGCCCGGGCGGTGGATTCTACTCAACTTTAGCCGATGGAGAAAGCCCCGGGATCCGGGCTATTAAAAAGAAGATCTTTTTATTTAGAGATCTGTTCTATTGTGATCTCTTATTAGGATCGCACCAGGCTGTGGATAACCCGGATCCTGTAATAAAGATCAATGCGTTGGAAAGGATCACTAGCTGTGAATGATCGGTGATCGTGGCCCGTATAAGCTGGGATCAAAACGGGTACTTATACACAACTCAAAAAGTGAACAACGGTTATTCTTTGGATAACTACCGGTTGATCCAAGCTTTCCACCAGATTTATCCACAATGGATCGCACGATCTTTACACTTATTTGAGTAAATTAATCCAGGATCCGAGCCAAATCTCCGCTGGATCTTCCGGAATCTCATGTTCAAGGATGTTGATCTTCAGTGTTTCCCCAACCTGTTTTGCGCCAGCGCCTTTCAGTTCCGCTTCTATTTTCTCAATCGCGCCGCAAAACGTGTCGTATTCTCGACTACCAATGCCAATTGCGCCGAAACGTACCGCGGAAAGATCGGGTTTCTGCGTCTGAAGGTCTTCATAGAAAGGGGTCAGGTTGTCCGGAATGTCTCCGGCACCGTGCGTTGAGCTGATTATCAGCCAGATCCCGGAAGTTGACAGATCCTCTAATAACGGACCGTGCACCGTTTCGGTTGAAAAACCGGCAGCTTCCAGCTTTTCCGCCAGATGTTCCGCGACGTATTCGGCGCCGCCCAGGGTGCTGCCGCTGATAAGAGTAATGTCTGCCATTGATCGCTCGCTCAGGTAAAGAGGCTGCATTGTACTCTGTGAACGAGCTGGGATCTACCTGTGGAAAAATGTGGGATTAAAAAAGCCGATCATGGCTTGATGGTGCGCATGATCGGGTTCTGCAAGACGATCAGTGTCTCAGTGGACTGAATTTCATCAATTGTTTGGATCTTGTTGATAAGTACGTGCTGAAGCGCGTCGATTGATTTGCACATCACTTTTATAAAGATGCTGTAGTGACCGGTGGTGTAATACGCTTCCGTCACCTCATCCAGGCTTTCCAGCCGGGCCAGTGCGGAGGGATAGTCTTTGGCGCTTTTGAGGATGATGCCAATAAAGCAGCCCACATCGTAGCCCAGTTGTTTAGGGCTGACGTCAATCCGTGCGCCCGTAATGATCCCGGCCTGCTTCATTTTCTCGACGCGAACGTGAATGGTTCCAGGGCTAACGCCAAATTGTTTGGCCAGTTCGGCGTAGGCGGTGCGGGCATTTCCCATTAAGGCGTCAAGGATGCCGCGGTCCAGATTGTCGATCTGATAATTTTCCATCGCTTTTTCTTATGCAGATTAATGATTATCTCTATTTTAGCCATTATTTTTAACGAATCAAAACCGAAGTTAGCTTTTTATCTGTTGATTATTGAATAGTGCTCTCGTTTTGTTGCTTAATCATAGGCAACAGGACGCAGGAGTAAAAAAATGAAAACCGCTTACATTGCCAAACAACGTCAAATTAGCTTCGTGAAATCACATTTCTCTCGCCAGCTGGAGGAGCGTCTGGGTCTGATTGAGGTCCAGGCGCCGATCCTGAGTCGCGTAGGGGATGGTACGCAGGATAATTTGTCCGGCTGTGAAAAAGCGGTGCAGGTAAAAGTGAAAGCATTGCCTGACGCCCAGTTCGAAGTGGTGCATTCACTGGCGAAGTGGAAACGTCAAACCCTGGGGCAACATGACTTCAGCGCGGGCGAAGGGCTGTACACGCACATGAAAGCCCTTCGCCCCGATGAAGACCGACTCTCTCCGCTCCACTCGGTCTATGTGGATCAGTGGGACTGGGAGCGTGTCATGGGCGATGGCGAGCGCCAATTTTCCACCCTGAAAAGCACAGTAGAGGCTATATGGGCAGGAATTAAGGCGACGGAAGCAGAAGTGCATAAACAGTTTGGTCTGGCGCCGTTCCTGCCAGAGCAAATTCAGTTTGTTCACAGTCAGGAACTGCTGGCGCGTTTCCCGGATCTGGATGCGAAAGGGCGCGAACGCGCGATCGCCAAAGAACTTGGCGCCGTTTTCCTGGTGGGGATCGGCGGTAAACTGAGCGATGGCCACCGCCATGATGTACGCGCGCCGGATTATGATGACTGGAGCTCCGCATCTGAGCTGGGCTACGCCGGTCTGAACGGCGATATCCTGGTGTGGAACCCGGTGCTGGAAGATGCGTTTGAGCTTTCCTCTATGGGTATCCGCGTAGATGCCGATACGCTGATGCGCCAGCTGGCGTTGACCGGTGATGAAGATCGTCTGCAACTGGAGTGGCATCAGGCGCTGCTGCGCGGCGAAATGCCGCAGACCATCGGCGGCGGGATTGGGCAGTCGCGTCTGACGATGTTGCTGCTGCAATTGCCGCATATTGGTCAGGTACAGTGCGGCGTATGGCCCGCGCAGGTTCGCGAAAGCATTCCTGCTATTTTATAAGCCGTTAGCGTCGCCAGCGTCTCAGCAGGCGGCTTCGCATCCCGGTGTCAAAGCGCCAGATATGATCGAAAATGCGCATGATGCCGGGTTTGCCGTGCGCCGACATCGCCACCGCGTGGAATCGATGCTGGTGAAGACGCTGCAACTCTCCCACTTTGCTCACCACGTCATCCGGCAAGCGCTGGGCGATAAAATCCGAAATGACCACCGCATCGGCATCAAACCATTCCCGTCCCTGCATTCTTTCAATAATGGCGCGAAAACAGCTGGCGATATCCGTGCCGCCGCGAAAACGTTGACTTAAAAAGCGGATGGCCTGCTCAATACCTTCCGGGCCGGAGAGTTCATAACGCACAACGTCAGTGGAAAACAGCATAATAAAGCAGCGGCGGTTATCCGCCAGCGCAACGCGCATCAACGCCAGGCAGAACGCTTTTGCGCACTGCTCGTTAAATCCTCCCATCGAGCCTGAAGTATCGACGCAGACAATAAACGGTCCGCGCGGCTGCTCGTCGACATCCTGGTGTACTACCGGCCGTTCGGTCACTTTCTCACGCCACGCTTCGCCATACAGGCGATAGGTGAGGAGCTGTTTTTCCACTAACCGGCGGTAAAATTCATATTCCAGCTCGGTGATGCCGAGCGTCGCCAGCTCTGGCGGCAACAGGCGCAGAATATCATCGCCTTGCTGAATACCGTCAACCTGCTCCGGCACCGTTGCGGGTTCGCGTACCAGTGTACGAAAGGTTTCCATCGGCGCGTCTTTTTTCGGTACCGATTTGGCTTCCCGCGAACGTCCCAGTTGTTCCGCCAGTTGCATTAGCTCCGGCTGGGCGGCGAGAAATTCGCCGTATTTTACGATCAGTTGATAATCACCACGTTTAAGCTGGCCCGCGCTCATATCCCACAGGCGGCCTGCGGCATTATCATTTTCCGCCAGCGTCGGTTCCAGTTGCCCGCTCAGCGTCATCCGTTCCTGAACGTCACTCAGCAACTGCTCGCGCTCTTCTTCCAGTAGTTGTTGGTTTAACGTGGTGGCCTGCACGACCAGACTTAACCGCCAGCGTTGCAAAAAAAGCGTGTGTAGCGCAGGGGTAAAGGTACTGTTGCTCTCCGTCAACTGCTTCGCCTGCGCGGCATACGGTGAATGCAGGCGGTGAAGCAACGCCAGTATTTGCGGCAGTTGCACGATGAACTGTGGGGTAGAGAGAAGTTGGCTTTGCTGATAACACATGACCTCTTCCGTGAGTTCCGGCGGAACGCGTGCGTCTTTAAGACGGCTGCGTAGCGCTTCCCGCCAGCGCGGGAGATCGGCGGTCACGGCGTTTTTTAAACGCGGAAACTTTTCAAAGAAAATGACCAGTTGTGGGGAAGCCAGTAGCGCGAGGATCATCTCTTCGACCATTCCCTCTTCGCTGACGGCCAGCATGGTATTTAGCGTATCCAGCGTCAGCATTGTTTCGCCTGGCGGATCTGTTCTCCTACATCCTGCAGGCTGGCCTCAATGCGCCCTAACCAGTCGCTGTGAATAAACAGGCAATGTTGCTGTTCGCTGAAGCGGGTATGCTGCTGGCGCCAGTCGTTTTCTAACGTTTCCAGCTGCTGTTTGATCTCCGCAGGCATACTGTCTTCAGCCGTTCCCGGTAACGCCAGACGGGTACCTTGTAGACTGATGTCGCGCACCACCAGATGTTGAGCGTTATCGACTTCCATATTCAACGTTTGGGCAAAGCCGATCCCGTTCAGTTTGCCGCGGATCTCGCCGCCTTTGGTCAGCCAAAGTTCCAGCGCGCTGCGGTCAAAAGTAATATGGATCACTTCCATATCATGCAGTTTTAGCGGTTTTTGTAGCAATAACGTCAACGTTGATGCACTGGCTTCCGGCGGTAAAGTGTAATGCGGGCGGCGGCTGAACATACCGCCTTCTTTAATGACGGTGAAGGCGGTTTTATCGCTTTGCTGTTGCTGCAACTGGAGGCGGCGCTGGACGATACCGCCGAGGCGAGTCAGCATGGCCTGCTGCTGCCAGGCGTGTCCGGTCATCAATATTTCTAGTTGCTGTTGCATGAGATTCAGACTCTGCGCGTCATACCACAAGCAATCTTTTAGCAGGATAAGGTCAATCGGCGCAACCGCGTCGCGTCCGCTAAAGAAGGCGCTGGCCTGTAACAGGCGGATGGCTTTCTTCCAGCGACGGTCGGAGACATAAGGCGCATTCGGCAAATTATCCAGCTGTTGGCGCAGAGTAAATATCAGCTCAAAGACCGGATCAGGGAGTGAAATCGCGCCGATATCTTTTTGCCACTGTTGATATTCTTCGTCGCTAACCTGTAACGAGGCGGGGACCGGGTTATCACTCTCATCCTGCTGACTAACCAGCATGGAGCGGAAATTGGCTTTATCCTGAACTTTATCCAGCCACAGGCGAATCAACATTCGGTCGTACAAGGCTTCCAGGCTGCTGTCCGCTTCGGGCAGTTCGTTAGAGGCCGCCACCAGCAGCCGCATCGGAATTTTTTCCTCAAATGCGCCGTTGCGGAAATGGCGTTCGTTAATGGCGGTCAGCAATGTGTTCAGGATAGCGGGCCCGGCTTTCCAGATTTCATCCAGAAAAACGATTTCGGCTTCGGGAAGGTAGCCGGTCGTTAAGCGTTCATAGCGACCTTCATCTTTCAGCGCCTGAATAGAGAGCGGGCCAAACACCTCTTCCGGCGTGGAAAAGCGTGTCATCAGATATTCAAAAGCGCGGGCGCGCTGGAAAGCAAACTTCAGGCGGCGGGCAATCAGACTCTTGGCGATACCGGGCGGGCCCAACAAAAAGACGCTCTCACCGCTTAACGCCGCCAGTAGGCAAAGGCGTATGGCATGACTACGTTCATACAGCCCCTTCTCAAGGGCGCTGCTCAGACGGGAAATTCTTTCCGCTAATAAATGTGGGTGAGCCATAATAAAGAGGCGTCCTTTCGACAAATGGATCATGCTAATTGCGAGTATAGACGTTTCACCACCGGGGCTGTAATCGTCTGACGCGCTGTTTATTTTTCTTTGAGCCAGGTTAATCTGGCTTCATTTAGGGGTACGATTTTATGATTAATCGTGCATACTGTGCGCTTTTTTGTGGGCCAAGGGACTAAGCACACATTTCATATCTATACACTCATTCATTCAAACTACATCAAGGCGGCAAAGGAGTGAATCCCCTGGCACTGACTTAAACGTGTGACTGGGGTAAGCGAATGCAGCCGACAAGGAGGTAGTGTGAAGGGTGACGTGTATAAACGAAAGATGAGTCTATGAGCACTGATAATAAGCAATCGTTGCCTGCGATTACCCTCGCAGCTATTGGGGTTGTCTACGGTGATATTGGTACCAGCCCGCTTTATACGCTTCGTGAATGTTTGTCCGGTCAGTTTGGTTTTGGCGTTGAACGAGATGCCGTGTTTGGTTTTCTGTCGCTGATCTTCTGGCTACTCATCTTTGTGGTTTCCATCAAATATCTCACCTTCGTGATGCGCGCCGATAACGCGGGTGAAGGTGGAATTTTGACACTGATGTCGCTTGCCGGGCGTAATACCTCGGCGCGCACCACATCCATGTTAGTTATCATGGGACTGATAGGCGGCAGCTTTTTCTATGGCGAAGTGGTCATTACGCCGGCGATTTCAGTGATGTCGGCGATTGAAGGCCTGGAAATTGTCGCGCCGCAGCTGGATACCTGGATTGTCCCGCTTTCCATTATTGTGCTGACTCTGTTGTTTATGATTCAGAAGCACGGTACGGGAATGGTAGGGAAACTCTTTGCGCCGATCATGCTGACCTGGTTTTTAATCCTGGCGGTACTTGGCCTGCGCAGTATTATCGCCAATCCCGAAGTGTTACATGCGCTGAATCCTGTCTGGGCGGTACGTTTTTTCCTTGAATATAAAACCGTATCGTTTATTGCGTTGGGCGCGGTGGTGCTGTCGATTACCGGCGTAGAGGCGTTGTACGCCGATATGGGACACTTCGGTAAGTTCCCGATTCGCCTGGCGTGGTTTACCGTGGTATTGCCGTCGTTAGTACTGAACTACTTTGGTCAGGGCGCATTGCTACTAAAGCATCCGGAAGCGATTAAAAACCCCTTCTTCCTGTTGGCACCGGACTGGGCGTTAATTCCGCTGCTGATTCTGGCCGCGCTGGCGACAGTGATCGCCTCCCAGGCGGTTATTTCTGGCGTCTTTTCGCTGACGCGTCAGGCCGTGCGTCTTGGCTATTTGTCGCCAATGCGCATTATCCATACCTCCGAGATGGAGTCCGGTCAGATCTATATCCCTTTCGTTAACTGGCTGCTTTATTTCGCGGTCGTGGTTGTTATTGTTAGCTTTGAGCACTCCAGCAACCTGGCGGCGGCCTATGGTATCGCCGTGACCGGCACGATGGTGCTGACGTCTATTCTTTCTACGACCGTGGCGCGTAAGAACTGGCACTGGAACAAATATTTTGTCGCGCTGATCCTCATCGCGTTCCTGTGCGTGGATATCCCGCTGTTCTCGGCTAACCTCGATAAATTGTTGTCCGGTGGTTGGCTGCCGCTGAGCCTGGGCCTGATCATGTTCACGATCATGACCACCTGGAAGAGCGAGCGTTTCCGTCTGTTGCGTCGTATGCATGAAC
Organism: Salmonella sp. 32070601201500089SM; assembly: GCF_017573605.1. Lineage (NCBI taxonomy): Bacteria > Pseudomonadati > Pseudomonadota > Gammaproteobacteria > Enterobacterales > Enterobacteriaceae > Salmonella > Salmonella sp. 32070601201500089SM. The sequence continues at coordinate 9,237 of NZ_JAGETK010000019.1, read as the reverse complement.
ATGGTAATTCGCTGGAAGCGATGATTGCTTCACTGGAGAAGTCACCGCCGGTTCGGGTGCCGGGTACTGCCGTATACATGTCGCGCGCGCTCAGTGTGATCCCTTTTGCTTTATTGCATAACCTGAAGCACAACAAAGTGTTGCATGAGCGCGTAATCTTACTGACGTTGCGTACGGAAGATGCGCCTTATGTGCATAACGTTCGCCGGGTGCAGATTGAGCAGTTATCTCCGACATTCTGGCGCGTGGTGGCCAGCTACGGCTGGCGTGAAACACCAAACGTTGAAGAGGTGTTCCACCGCTGCGGTCTGGAAGGGCTTAGCTGTCGGATGATGGAAACGTCGTTCTTTATGTCGCACGAGTCGTTGATTGTCGGCAAACGCCCGTGGTATTTGCGTCTGCGTGGCAAGCTGTATTTGTTGTTGCAACGCAACGCCCTGCGCGCGCCGGATCAGTTCGAGATCCCGCCTAACCGCGTGATTGAGTTAGGTACGCAGGTCGAGATTTAACCTCCCATCAACATGCCGGGGGCCGCGTTGGCTTACCCGGCCTGGCCAATCCGTAGATTCCCACAAGATAATCGCCATTGGGCGATTATCTTCACCTGATTTCCGCTAGCGAAACGTTTCGACGGCGATCACAATTCTGTTACGTCATGATGGTTTTATGAACACATCCAGGGTTACACTGCGGCCAGCGAAACGTTTCGCTAGTGGAGCAGAAAAATGAAGAAAGGCACCGTACTCAACTCTGAAATCTCGTCGGTCATTTCCCGTCTGGGGCATACTGATACTCTGGTGGTCTGTGATGCGGGTTTACCCATCCCGAATAGCACCGCGCGTATCGATATGGCACTAACCCAGGGCGTACCTTCTTTTATGCAGGTGGTGGATGTCGTGACCCGGGAAATGCAGGTTGAGGCGGCGATTCTTGCAACGGAAATCAAACAACAGAATCCGCAGCTCCACGAAACGTTGCTCACTCACCTTGAGCAACTGCAGCAACACCAGGGAAACACCATAAAAATTAGTTATACGACACACGAACAATTCAAAAAATTGACTGCAGACAGTCAGGCGGTGATTCGCAGCGGGGAGTGTTCCCCGTATGCGAACGTCATTCTTTGCGCTGGCGTCACGTTCTGAGGCCGCTATGGACGCATTACTGCAACTCAAAGGGATCGATAAAGCGTTCCCCGGCGTGAAGGCTCTCTCCGGCGCCGCGTTAAACGTTTATCCTGGCCGCGTTATGGCGCTGGTGGGGGAAAACGGCGCCGGAAAATCCACCATGATGAAAGTATTAACCGGCATCTATACGCGAGATGCGGGATCGTTGTTATGGCTGGGTAAAGAGACCACCTTTAATGGGCCTAAATCGTCTCAGGAAGCCGGGATCGGCATTATTCATCAGGAACTGAACCTGATTCCGCAGTTGACCATTGCGGAAAATATCTTCCTGGGCCGTGAATTTGTGAATCGCTTTGGCAAAATCGACTGGAAAAAGATGTATGCCGAAGCCGACCACCTCTTAGCCAAACTCAATCTGCGCTTTAAGAGCGATAAGCTGGTGGGCGAACTCTCTATCGGCGATCAGCAAATGGTGGAAATCGCCAAAGTACTGAGCTTCGAATCCAAAGTCATCATTATGGATGAACCGACCGATGCGCTGACCGACACTGAAACCGACTCTCTGTTCCGCGTTATCCGCGAATTAAAATCGCAGGGGCGCGGCATTGTCTATATCTCCCACCGTATGAAAGAGATCTTCGAAATTTGCGATGACGTGACGGTCTTCCGCGATGGGCAATTTATCGCCGAGCGTGAAGTGGCCACGTTGACCGAAGATTCTCTTATCGAAATGATGGTGGGACGTAAGCTGGAAGATCAGTACCCGCATCTGGATAACGCGCCGGGTGAGATTCGCCTCAAGGTCGATAATCTGTGCGGACCGGGCGTGAATGATGTCTCTTTTGTGCTGCGAAAAGGCGAGATTCTTGGCATCTCCGGCCTGATGGGCGCCGGTCGCACCGAGCTGATGAAAGTATTGTACGGCGCGATGCCGCGAACCAGCGGTTATGTGACGCTCGATGGACACGAAGTGGTGACGCGCTCTCCGCAGGACGGGCTGGCCAATGGCATCGTTTATATCTCTGAAGACCGTAAGCGCGATGGACTGGTGCTCGGCATGTCAGTTAAAGAGAATATGTCGCTGACGGCGCTGGACTATTTCAGCCGCGCTGGCGGAAGCCTGAAACACAAAGATGAGCAGCAGGCGGTGGGGGATTTTATCCGTCTGTTCAACGTCAAGACGCCTTCAATGGAACAGGCGATAGGCCTGCTTTCTGGCGGTAATCAGCAAAAAGTGGCGATTGCTCGCGGGTTGATGACGCGCCCGAAAGTGCTCATTCTCGACGAGCCGACCCGCGGCGTGGACGTCGGTGCCAAGAAAGAGATTTACCAGCTTATCAACCAGTTTAAGGCCGACGGCCTGAGCATCATTCTGGTCTCATCTGAGATGCCAGAAGTATTAGGCATGAGCGATCGCATCATCGTCATGCATGAAGGGCATCTCAGCGGTGAATTTACTCGCGAGCAGGCCACCCAGGAAGTGTTAATGGCTGCCGCAGTGGGCAAGCTTAATCGCGTGAATCAGGAGTAAAAAAGATGACAACCCAGGCTGTTTCTGGTCGCCGTTATTTCACTAAAGCGTGGCTTCTTGAGCAGAAGTCGCTCATTGCCCTGCTGGTGCTGATCGCGATTGTTTCGACGTTGAGCCCCAACTTTTTTACCGTTAATAATCTGTTCAATATTCTTCAACAGACCTCCGTCAACGCCATTATGGCGGTGGGGATGACGTTGGTGATTCTGACATCGGGGATCGATCTGTCCGTCGGTTCCCTGCTGGCGCTCACCGGCGCGGTTGCCGCTTCAATCGTCGGCGTTGAAGTGAATGCGCTGGTCGCGGTTGCCGCCGCGCTGGCGCTGGGCGCTGCGATTGGCGCCGTCACTGGCGTTATCGTCGCGAAGGGCCGCGTACAGGCGTTTATCGCTACGCTGGTGATGATGCTGCTACTGCGTGGCGTGACGATGGTTTACACCGACGGTAGCCCGGTCAACACCGGCTTTACCGATAACGCCGATCTGTTTGGCTGGTTCGGTATCGGCCGTCCGCTGGGCGTTCCTACGCCGGTCTGGATCATGGCTATCGTCTTTATCGCCGCCTGGTATATGCTGCATCACACCCGTCTGGGACGCTATATCTACGCGCTGGGCGGTAACGAAGCGGCGACGCGCCTGTCTGGCATTAGCGTTAGCAAAGTGAAAATTATCGTCTATTCACTTTGTGGCCTGACAGCGTCGCTGGCGGGCATCATTGAAGTGGCGCGCCTCTCTTCCGCGCAGCCGACGGCGGGTACCGGCTATGAGCTGGATGCTATTGCCGCCGTGGTGCTGGGCGGCACCAGCCTTGCAGGCGGTAAAGGACGCATTGTTGGGACATTGATCGGCGCATTGATTCTCGGCTTCCTTAATAATGGTTTGAATTTGTTAGGTGTTTCCTCCTATTACCAGATGATCGTCAAAGCGGTGGTGATTTTGCTGGCGGTACTGGTAGACAACAAAAAGCAGTAACAACGACTACAGGACATCTGAAATATGAACATGAAAAAACTGGCTACCCTGGTATCTGCTGTTGCGCTGAGCGCCACCGTGAGCGCGAATGCAATGGCGAAAGACACCATTGCGCTGGTGATCTCTACCCTCAATAATCCCTTCTTCGTGTCGTTAAAAGACGGGGCGCAAAAAGAGGCGGATAAACTGGGTTATAACCTGGTGGTGCTGGACTCCCAGAACAACCCTGCCAAAGAGCTGGCGAACGTGCAGGATTTAACCGTTCGCGGGACCAAAATTTTGCTGATCAACCCGACTGATTCCGATGCGGTGGGTAACGCGGTGAAGATGGCGAACCAGGCGAAGATTCCGGTTATCACGCTTGACCGCCAGGCAACCAAAGGCGATGTCGTCAGCCATATCGCGTCTGATAACGTGCTGGGCGGTAAGATCGCTGGCGACTATATCGCGAAAAAAGCTGGCGAAGGCGCCAAAGTGATTGAGTTGCAAGGCATTGCCGGAACATCCGCGGCGCGTGAGCGTGGCGAAGGTTTCCAGCAGGCGGTAGCCGCCCACAAATTTAATGTCCTGGCCAGCCAGCCTGCCGATTTCGACCGTACTAAGGGTCTGAACGTCATGCAGAACCTGCTGACCGCGCATCCGGATGTTCAGGCTGTCTTCGCCCAGAACGATGAAATGGCGCTGGGCGCACTGCGCGCGCTGCAAACTGCCGGTAAAGCAGATGTGATGGTGGTTGGATTTGACGGTACGCCGGATGGCGAAAAGGCCGTAAAAGATGGCAAACTGGCAGCGACTATCGCTCAGTTACCGGATCAAATCGGCGCCAAAGGCGTTGAAGTGGCGGATAAGGTGCTGAAAGGCGAAAAAGTTCAGGCCAAATATCCGGTTGACCTGAAACTGGTCATCAAGCAGTAATAAACGACACGGGTCAACTATGGCCTGATGGCGACAGAAATACGCGAGCCTCCGCTGAGGTGAACGTAAAAAAAGAAAAGCAGGGCACGCGCCACCCTAACCGGTGGCGCACTTTGACGTGGAACCCCGAATATGAAAACCGCAGGTAATCTCATCGTCCTTGGCAGCATTAATGCCGATCATATCCTTAATCTTGAGTCCTTCCCTACCCCGGGTGAAACGGTAACCGGTAGCCATTATCAGGTCGCGTTTGGCGGGAAAGGCGCGAATCAGGCGGTTGCTGCGGGACGTAGCGGGGCAAATATTGCGTTTATTGCCTGCACAGGCGATGACGATATTGGCGACAGTATTCGTAAACAATTAGTCAGCGATCGTATTGATATCGCGCCAGTTAGCGTTATTAAAGGCGAGTCTACCGGGGTGGCGCTGATTTTCGTTAACGGCGAAGGCGAGAACGTTATCGGTATTCATGCCGGAGCGAATGCCGCGTTATCGCCGGCGTTGGTTGATGCGCAACGTGAACGTATCGCGCAGGCGGATGCGTTACTGATGCAGCTGGAATCGCCGCTGGAAAGCGTACTGGCGGCGGCGAAAATCGCCCATCAACATCATACTACTGTTGCGCTTAACCCGGCGCCTGCCCGTGAGCTACCGGATGAACTGCTGGCGCTGGTGGACATCATCACGCCAAATGAAACGGAAGCTGAAAAGCTGACGGGCGTGCGTGTGGAAAATGACGACGATGCCGCGAAAGCTGCGCAGGTTTTGCATGATAAAGGCATTCGAACCGTATTAATTACCTTAGGAAGCCGTGGCGTCTGGGCCAGCGTAAACGGCGAGGGCCGCCGCGTTCCTGGATTTAGCGTTGAGGCTGTCGATACCATTGCCGCCGGAGATACGTTTAACGGCGCCTTTATCACCGCGATACTGGAGGAGACGCCGTTGCCGGAAGCGATTCGCTTTGCCCATGCCGCCGCCGCGATTGCCGTAACGCGTAAAGGCGCGCAACCTTCCGTTCCGTGGCGCGAAGAGATAGAAGCGTTTTTACATCAGCAGGGGTAACGCTTGGCTACTATGAAAGATGTTGCCCGCCTGGCGGGAGTCTCTACATCGACGGTCTCTCACGTTATTAACAAAGATCGCTTTGTGAGTGAGACGATAACCGAAAAAGTTGAAGCGGCGATTAAATCACTTAACTATGCGCCTTCTGCGCTGGCGCGAAGCCTCAAGTTAAACCAGACCCGCACGATTGGTATGCTGATTACCGCCAGTACCAACCCTTTTTATTCCGAACTGGTGCGCGGCGTTGAGCGAAGCTGTTTTGAGCGCGGTTATAGTCTGGTGCTGTGCAATACCGAAGGCGACGAGCAACGGATGAACCGCAACCTGGAGACGCTGATGCAAAAACGGGTAGACGGTTTACTGCTGCTGTGTACCGAAACGCATCAGCCTTCTCGTGAAATCATGGAGCGTTATCCGTCTATTCCTACCGTCATGATGGACTGGTCGCCGTTTGATGGTGAGGGCGATAGCGATCTCATTCAGGATAATTCGTTGTTAGGCGGCGATCTTGCCACCCAACACCTTATCGATAAAGGATTTACCCGAATAGCCTGTATTACCGGCCCGCTGGACAAAACGCCAGCGCGTTTGCGGCTGGAAGGGTATCGGGCGGCGATGAAACGCGCAGGGCTGGCTATTCCGCAAGGCTATGAGATCACCGGCGATTTTGAATTTGGCGGCGGCTTTGACGCCATGCAGGCGTTACTCGCCCATCAACAGCGACCGCAAGCGGTTTTTACCGGAAACGATGCGATGGCTGTCGGCGCCTATCAGGCGCTATATCAGGCGGGGCTTCGTATTCCGCAGGATATGGCAGTCATTGGCTATGATGATATTGAGCTGGCGCGCTATATGACGCCGCCGCTGACGACTATCCATCAGCCGAAAGATGAATTGGGCGAGCTGGCTATTGATGTGTTGATTCATCGGATGGCGCAGCCCGCCTTGCAACAACAGCGACTTCAGCTTACTCCGGTTTTGACGGTGCGTGGGTCGGTTTAGATTTATGCCGTTCTTTAATCAGATTGTTGCCGTCTTTGGCTCTTAGCAGCATAAACATCAGCGCGGACACGATAGTGATCGCCCCCATCGTGATAAAGGTATAGTGGAACTGTTCCACGGTACTGGTGCCCGCAAAACCTTCATAAATACGTAACACCGCCGCGCTGATCGCCACGCCTAAACTGATAGACAATTGCTGCGTAACCGCCAGAACGCTGTTGCCGCTGCTGGCGTTATCGTCTGTCAGATCCGCAAGAGTAATCGTATTCGTTGCCGTAAATTGAGTGGACATCGCCATTCCAAGAATGAATAGCGGCAGCACGAGCATCCAGATCGGCATGGCGGGAGATTGAAACGAAAACTGGGCAATCATCAGACCGATAAATACCGTAATGCCGACCAGAGTCTTCCGGTATCCCAAACGTCGCAAAACCTGCGTTACGGTCGATTTCGCGATAATAGAACCCAAAGCTGTCGGCGCCATCATGCAGCCGGCGATCAGAGCCGGGTAGCCAAAACCAACCTGTAGCATTAACGGCATCAAAAAAGGTACGCAGCCTGTCCCCAGACGCGTGGCGAGGTTGCCGGCAATACCGACGGAAAATGTGCGTGTCTTAAACAGCGATAGTGATATTAACGGTGTCGGATGACGGCGGGCGTGGCGGATATAGGCCAATAGTAGAACGATACTGCAAAAAATAATGGCGGATGCGATCCATGTCGCCACAATCTTTTCGCCAAACAGTTCCATTCCGCTGGAAAATAAAACCAGACTTAATCCAAAAAGAAAGAAGCCGGTCATGTCAAACTTGCGACGCGGCGTGGTGAAGTTGGGCATATATTTGCGGGCATACAGAATGCCTGCAACCCCAATGGGAATATTAATCAGGAAGATCCAGTGCCAGCTTGCCCAGGTCACCAGTACGCCGCCTAATACCGGCCCCAGAATCGGACCTACCAGCCCCGGCATAGTGACAAAGTTAAGAACGGGCAGCAGCTCACTACGCGGATAGGCTCGCAATAACGCCAGTCGCGCCACTGGCATCATCATCGCTCCGCCGACGCCTTGTACGACGCGAAAAATAACCAATTCAGATAGTGAACTGGAGAGCGCGCAGGCCAGCGAGCCTAACGTAAACAGACTTACGGCAACCATAAAGACGCGACGCGTACCGAAGCGGTCAGCCAGCCAGCCGCTTACCGGAATTAACATGGCTACTGTCAGGGTATAACTGATAATAGCGGACTGCATGGCGAGTGGTGAACGGTTAAGACTATGCGCAATAGCCGGTAAAGCGGTATTCAAAATGGTGGCGTCTAGCGCCTGCATAAAGAAGGCCATTGCCGCGATCCACGGCAGGCCAGCCATACTGCGCGCTTTTTTGCTGGTCATTCAATATCCTGTTAATTATCTGGTCTCTCATTGGGCGCTATTAACAACGCCTGACAGGCCTGGAAAGCGCGTTCGCCGTCGCCATCAGCGATGGCATCAACAATGGCCTGGTGCAAATCCAGCTTTACCACCTCGTTATAGGTGATTGAGGTAAAGTAAGTGTGATAAACCGAATGAAATAGCGTAGCAAAAGAGATTAGAAAGGGATTGGCGCTCATTTCGTAGATATGCTCGTGCCACGCCATATCCACTTCAATCCAGCGTTCACGCTTAAAATGCTTTTTCAGCGCGACCATCTCTTCCATTAAGGCATTAAGCCGCGCTTTCTGCTCCGGTGTGCCAAGAGTCGCCGCCAGCAGGCAGGCTTGCGGCTCCAGGCTAATACGCATCACCAGAAAATGATCCACCACCTGATGAAAATTTTCTTCCGTCATCCACCAGGTCAGCAGCTCTTGATCCAGAAAGTTCCAGTTTCCCTGCGGCATCACCCGCGTACCAATGCGCGGACGGGGTAGCACCATGCCTTTAGCCGTCAACGTTTTCACCGCTTCGCGAACTGCCGTTCGACTTACGCCGTACTGCTCGCCCAGTTCTATTTCGCCGGGAAGAATCGTACCGGGGGCGTAGTCACCCTTTAATATCCGCTGCGCCAGCTTTTCAGCCAGAACATAGGATAGATTTTTCTGTGCGGCTAATTGTTGTGCGCTTAAAGGCATGAATGTTCTTCCTTTCTCTTTCGTTTGGTTATTAGTATGCCACCTGGAAGTGTGATTGCAGTTGCAATAACGGCAATTTGCTTATTTTATGGCACGTTAAGCACGCCATTGATGAAAAAAGAGACACTCAGAAAATTATTTTAAATTTCCTCTTGTCAGGCAGAAATAACTCCCTATAATGCGCCACCACTGACACGGAACAACGGCATACAGGCCGCCGGGTCAGCGGGGTTCAGACCAGAACCTCACGGAGAAAAGCGAAAATAAACGCTTGACTCTGAAGCGGGAAAGCGTAATATGCACACCCCGCGCCACTGAGAAAAAGCGAAGCGGCACTGCTCTTTAACAATTTATCAGACAATCTGTGTGGGCACTCGAAGATACGGATTCTTGACGTCGCAAGACGAAAAATGAATACCAAGTCTCAAGAGTGAACACGTAATTCATTACGAAGTTTAATTCTTTGAGCATCAAACTTTTAAATTGAAGAGTTTGATCATGGCTCAGATTGAACGCTGGC